>JBEIKF010000073.1:0-7217 GCA_040379905.1 Crocinitomicaceae bacterium | reverse complement strand
TAAAGTTAAATCTATATTGTTTTTTTATTGAATATGCAATTCTGAGGTCAATAACAAAGGCTCCTTTTTTATTTTTTTCTCTATATTCTTTCAACCCAGGTAATATTTCCTGATTTCCAATTTTCTCCTCAAAAATCTTATCTATGTTAATCATTAAGCTATTATAGCGAGTTGATAAACCTAACTCAAGATTTTTGTATCCCAATTGAATGTCAGCTTTTGCCATGTGATTAAAACGATATTTGAGAATATTTTTGCTTGAATCTGAAAATGTCTGTTTGTAATCGGGATCGTTATTCAGACTAATCGGATTCATGTAGGTGTACCCTAATAGTGAAGTTACTTCAACAGCACCAATCTTCCCCTGGCTATTAAAGGCAAATTCAACTCCTGAGATCCTTGCTTTTTCAGCATTAGTTGCTCTAAAACCTATGCATTGAATTAAGCCAATGCCTTGTGCTGTTAAATTATTCCAAATTAGCGAGTCTTCAGGTGTGGTTGCCCCATTACCTAACCAATTTAATTTGTCCCCTGTTAAGGGATTATATGCACCAAAAGAAAACTCGGTCATATTGCTGTATTCATTTATAAAACCTGCGACATCCAAGTATCCTTTCCATTCCTTGCCAATTTTAACAATTTGCTTATAACCAATTTCTCCCGACCAACCCTTTTCTGGTTGTAGATTCGGATTTCTAAAAATGACCAATCCTCCCACAGAGGTAGAAACATACCTTTCAGCAATTGAAGGAAATCGAACACCTTGGCCAATCGAGGCACGAAGATGCGAGGCTTTATTCAACTCATAATGCGCCCCCATTCTAAATACCGGATAAACAGGAATATACAAGGAGTCTAGATATTCAAAGCGCGAATCTACAGGCATTGTATCCAATTTATAGTATTCTAATCGCATTCCAGCTGTTAAATCGAGTTTATTGAATTTAGATTCCAATTGCGCGTAAGCGGCGTAATTTTGAGAAATATGGTCTTGAAACACCCAACTTTTAACGGTTCCAACATTTGCCATGGCACCTGCCGTAAAATTAACTCCGGCATATAATTTCTTTTGAAACTGATAATCCGTGTAAAAAAGTTGAGCGAAAGAAGCATCCTTGTAATCTTGATTGTTACCTGTGGTTACGAGATAATACCTTGTTTTCAAGTAATGCTTATTATTTTTCTTGTCAATATACTTAAAATAAGGGTCAAGATTAAAACGAATTGCCTTTTGACGATTGAGTGTTCCATCCATCGCTTGATAACAGTTTGAATCATTTTTCCAAAGAATAAACATATTTACGTCTTGATATTGAAAATTATAGCTTATTCCTGTTCTGATCTTTGTTAGTTTTTCTGGTCTGAAATACAATGATCCATTGATTCTGAAGCGCTTCTCACTTTCTCCCTGGCGATAGCCAGAATCTAAATACATATTAGCTCCAATGGATGCTCCAACCCTTTTGAAAGCTTTTCCCGCATATATATCAACAAGGTGAAAGGTTGGATTTTTGTCCCACCAACGTAATGAGCTTCTTTTCGGATTATCATAGATTCCTGATTGAACTTTAAAGCTAAGTTTCCCCTGAATTGGAGGTTCCTTTTCGGTAAGAGAAATAATTCCATTTAATGCTCCGCTACCATATAGAACGGAGGAAGCTCCTTTTAACACCTCAATCTGCGAGGCTTGTTCCATCGGTATGGAATTCCATTTCGCATCTCCTATGTCTGGTGATAACATTGGGATTCCATTCCAAAGTAGCATAACTCGACTACCAGCACCATAAGCGTAACCGCCTCCTCCTCGGATACTTACTTGGCCATCCATAGCATAAACGCCCGGTGTTTGATCTACAGCTTGCTCAAGATTACTAATTCCTTTATTATTGATTAATTCTGGTTTAATGATTTCCATAGAAATCGGAACTTCCTCAATTTCTTGTGACCGTCGTCCCGCAGTAATTACCACCGTTTTGATTTGGATGGATTCCACTTGTAAATATTTTGTAAAAACAGTATCTTTCGTTACGAAAATTGAATCATCAACGTAACCTAGCATCTCCATTTTTAACCATAAGGGATAACCTGTTGGAGTAATAGTAAATGCGCCATTGACGTCGGTTTGAATTCTCTGTCCAGTAGATAAAATGATTTTAGAACCGGCAATTGGTTCTTGGTTTTTTTCATCTAAAATAACTCCTTTAACTTGAGAAAAAATAATCAACGGAATAGACAAAAAAGCCGTAAAAAATAGTTTTAACATGAATGAAGATTGAATAAATTTCACTAACTTAAAAGAACGAAACTATAAAAAAAATGCAAAACTCCGACGAAATTTATAAAATTGCTTTTTCGAATCTACATGGTATTGGGCCCTCTCGAGGTGCTCAATTAATTGCTAAAATTGGTTCAGTAGAAGAATTTTTTTCTTTAAAACCGAAAGAAATATTTTTAAGAACGGGAATTGCAAAAACAATCATTCAACAATTAAATCGAGACAAAGCAATGCGGGAGGCTGAACATCAAGCATCGTTCAATTTGAAAAATAACATAAACTCACATTTTTTTCTTGATTCTGATTATCCTAGGCGATTGAAGCAATGTCAAGATCAGCCAATGATATTATTTTCCAAAGGAAATTCCAATTTGAATCAAGAAAAAATAGTTTCAATTGTAGGAACTAGAAATAAAACGGAGTATAGTACGCTAATACTTGAGGATTTAATTGCTTCTTTTGTTGAAAATGAGATTTTAGTTGTAAGTGGCTTGGCTTATGGTGTTGATATTTCCGCACATCGCTTATGCATTGACAATGGTATTCAAACAGTAGGAGTTCTGGGCCATGGATTGGATCGAGTTTATCCTTCAAAACATAAAAATACTGCACTCAAAATGTTGGAGCATGGTGGTTTACTAACAGAGTTTGGAATTGGAACCAACCCGGATCGGGAAAATTTTCCAATGCGAAATCGAATTGTCGCGGGAATTGCTGACGCAACAATTGTAATTGAAAGTAAAGCAAAAGGAGGGTCAATTATTACTGCGGAATTGGCAAATGACTATAATCGAGATGTTTTTGCGTTTCCTGGGGATATAAATAGACCTTATTCCGAAGGTTGTAACAAGTTAATTCAACAGGAAAAGGCTCATTTAATTACCAACGGAGAGGAGTTTTTAAAGTTTATGAATTGGAGTTTTATTGAATTCAAACCAAAGCAGAAAATTTTATTTGAACATTTTGATGAAGATGAAAAAATAATTTTGGGAATTCTTTCAAATCAAAACGATTTAAATGTCGATGTGCTGTCAATCAGAACTGGAATTAGTGCTTCAAAAATGAATGTAATTCTTTTTAATCTAGAAATGAAAAATGCGGTCAAACAGCTTTCTGGAAGACGCTACAGATTAGCTACTAGTTTATATAAATAAGGAAAAAAAACAATCAAACCGATAATAACAGAAAAAATGGAAGATATTAAAACAGCTCCAGCAGCAACGTCTTTGATGATTTTAATATTTAGATTGAATTGAGGTTGATTTTCATTACATAATTTTTCAATTGAGGTGTTAATTCCTTCCAAAGACAGAACGGTCATTGAACAAAATAATACAATAATTAATTCTTTTTTGGAGATTTCTAGAAAGTAGGAAAAAACTAAAACCAAAATGAAAACACCAAATTGAATTTTAAAATTTCGTTCGTTTTTTAGAAGATGAATAATTCCTTGAATGGCAAAGCCGAAACTTTTTAATAGTGAATTCATTTTGAAAAGGTTGATCAAAAATAAGTTCTTTTGAAGCATTTTCTTTCTTTAACTGCTATTAAATTTGTAAATTTGTCATTCGTTCATTTAAATAAACTTATAAAGAAAGGTGGAGGGACAGGCCCTACGAAACCTTGGCAACCTAGCTAAATTTGAAAAGGTGCCAAATCCGATTTCGGTTATCAACCGGAAAAAGATAAGTTGACAGTTCTCTGTTTCCCATTCTTTAAAGTTATAAAAACGATATATGAAAAGAAACATAAAAGAACTTTTAAACGAGAGAATTCTTATTCTTGATGGTGCAATGGGCACAATGATTCAACGGCATAAATTGGAGGAATTTGATTTCCGGGATGGTGCCTTTGAAAATCACGACAAACCGTTAAAAGGGAATAATGATCTATTGTCCATTACTCGTCCGGAAATAATAAAAGACATTCATCGGCAATATTTCCAAGCAGGAGCAGACATCGTTGAAACAAATACGTTTTCAGGGACTTGGATCGCACAAGCAGATTATGGTTTGGAATCCGCCGTTTACCGCATTAATTTCGACAGTGCCAAAATTGCCCGTGAGGTTGCAGATGAATTTACGGATAAACCCCGTTTTGTTGCTGGTTCAATAGGTCCAACAAATCGTACGGCTTCCATTTCACCGGATGTGAATGACCCGGGCTATCGTGCAATTTCCTTTGATGAATTAGTAAACGCATATTCAGAACAAGTGGAAGCGTTAATGGATGGTGGAGTTGATATATTATTAGTGGAAACAATTTTCGATACACTCAATGCCAAAGCTGCTTTGTTTGCAATCGATGAGGTTTTTGAAAAGCGTGGGGAGAAATTGCCAATCATGGTTTCTGGAACTATTACAGATCAAAGTGGTAGAACGCTCACCGGTCAAACAACCGAAGCATTTTTGATTTCATTATCACACATGCCGCTTTTAAGCATTGGATTAAATTGTGCGCTTGGGGCAAATTTAATGCGTCCTTATCTACAAATTTTGAACGACAAATCTCCTTTCGCGGTAAGTGCACATCCTAATGCTGGACTTCCTAATGAATTCGGAAAATACGATGAAACAGCGGAACTAATGGCCGCTCAAATTAAAGAATTTTTGGATGAAGGGTTAATCAATATTATTGGTGGTTGTTGCGGCACAACTCCTGATCATATAAAAGCGATTGCGGAGCTCTCAAAGAATTACGCGCCTCGAAAAGTTTTGACTTCGATAGTTTAGTAGGTAGAGGTTAAAAGTATGAGTTGAGAGTTAAAAAGTAATAGATAAGTGTTGACCGAAAAAGTTAAGAGATAAAGATTTTTTTTCATCAGCGTTTGAATCAAACTTTTTGAGTAAATTAAAGAGAAAAAGCACAATGAAAGACAGTATTTTAAAAACAAAAAGTTATAAAATGGCGCTTGATTCAGTGAACATTTGCAAATCTTTGATTAAGAATCAAGAATATATTTTAAGTAAACAATTCGTTCGATCTTCGACCTCTGTCGGAGCAAATATTCGGGAGGCTCAATATGCTCAAAGTACTAAGGATTTTATTCATAAACTTTCTATTTCTTTAAAAGAATGTGATGAAACACTCTACTGGTTAGATTTACTTAAAGATTCGAATTATTTAACTAATTACGACTTTGAAACCTTATCTGAACAAGCTATAGAATTAAAAAGAATGCTAATAATTAGCATAATTACCTCGAAAAACAAGTTAAAAACTAACAATTAAAAACGCTTAACTATTCACTTTTAACTAAGATGACTTTAAAACTCTCCGGCCTCGAGCCACTAATAGTAACCCCAGAAAGTAATTTTGTAAATGTCGGTGAACGAACCAATGTGACCGGTTCAAAAGCCTTTTTACGCATGATCAAGGAAGGTGATTTTGAAGCAGCTTTGGCTGTTGCTCGTGATCAAGTAGAAGGAGGTGCACAGATCATTGATGTCAATATGGATGAAGGGATGATTGACGGAAAAGAAGCGATGGTGAAATTTCTGAATTTGATTGCTTCGGAACCGGACATCGCTCGAGTTCCTGTAATGATTGACAGTTCGAAATGGGAAATCATCGAAGCAGGTTTGAAATGCATTCAAGGAAAAGGGGTCGTGAACTCGATTTCATTGAAAGAAGGAGAAGAGAATTTCATTCGTCAAGCAAAAACAATCAAACGTTATGGTGCTGCGGTAATTGTGATGGCATTTGATGAGCTTGGACAAGCGGATTCGTATGAGCGCAGAATAGAAATTTGTAAACGTTCCTACGATATATTAGTTGAAAAGGTGAATTTTCCAAATGAGGACATCATTTTTGACCCCAATATTTTTCCAGTCGCAACTGGGATGGAAGAACACAACAACAACGCACTTGACTTTTTCAGAGCTACAAAATGGATTCGTGAAAATTTGCCTGGAGCGCATGTGAGTGGAGGTGTTTCAAATGTTTCTTTTTCTTTTCGAGGAAATAATAAAGTACGTGAAGCCATGCATGCCGCATTTTTGTATCATGCAATTTCAAACGGAATGGACATGGGAATCGTCAACCCAACCATGCTTGAGGTATATTCGGATATTGAACCTGATTTATTAATCCATGTTGAAGATGTTCTGTTAAACCGAAGACCAGATGCAACCGAACGACTTTTGGAATTAGCAGAAACCGTAAAAGGCGACGGTAAGAAAAAAGAAGTGGATTTATCGTGGAGAAATGCAACTGTTCAAGGTCGCTTGAGTCATGCATTGGTAAAAGGTTTGGTTGAATTTATTGATGAAGACGTCGAAGAATGCCGTAAATTATATTCCCGACCAATTGAAGTGATTGAAGGCCCGCTCATGGATGGGATGAACATCGTTGGAGATTTATTTGGAAGCGGAAAAATGTTCTTACCACAAGTCGTAAAGTCTGCACGTGTAATGAAAAAGGCAGTGGCATATTTACTTCCATACATTGAGGAAGAAAAAGGCGGAAAATCGACTTCAGCGGGAAAAATCCTTATGGCGACCGTTAAGGGTGATGTTCACGATATCGGAAAAAACATTGTTGGAGTCGTTTTGGGATGCAACAATTATGAAGTAATCGATATTGGTGTAATGGTTCCTGCAGAGAAAATCATTGAAACCGCGATTAAAGAAAACGTTGATGTCATCGGTTTAAGTGGGTTGATTACACCTTCGCTCGACGAAATGGAGCATGTTGCCAAAGAAATGGAACGCGCCAATTTACAAATTCCCCTTTTGATTGGTGGTGCAACTACTTCCAAGGTTCATACAGCTGTAAAAATCGAAAAACATTACACCAAAGGACAAACTGTGCATGTGTTAGATGCGTCGCGATCTGTTACGGTAGTTGAGAGCTTGCTTGGTCATAAAAAAGAGCAATTCGTTGACAATTTAAAACTTGAATATCAAAAACTGCGTGAACACCATGAGAAACATCGCGGAGC
>JBEIKF010000072.1:0-7218 GCA_040379905.1 Crocinitomicaceae bacterium | reverse complement strand
TCGAAAATAATAAAAAAAGTTTTCTAGTACAATTAAAAATGACAGCAACTTAAATTTAAATTAAAATGAGTCGGTTTAATTTTTTAAATCGAAATGAAGTTTCTTAAAAATGGGTTGTTATCTCCCTAATACGTTTACTTTTGCTTGATGCTACAAAAACCTAGTTTATTCAATTCCTACCAAATAACAGTAATTCTAATTCTCGCGCTAACTCAATTTAGTGTAGTCTTGGATTTTATGGTGATGTCGCCACTTGGAGATTTATTAATTAAAGATTTAAAGATTACACCGGCTCAATTTGGTGTTGTTGTTTCAAGCTATGCTCTATCAGCAGGCGTTTCCGGATTTTTAACAGCGAGCTTCGCAGATAAATTTGATCGAAAAAAACTATTGTTATTTTTCTATGGTGGATTTATTCTCGGAACGCTTTTTTGTGGATTGTCAACGAGTTATATGATATTAGTTCTTGCTCGAATATTTACAGGAATATTTGGCGGTGTAATTTCCTCGATTTCTTTAGCTATTGTTGCTGATTTATTTGAGATTGATCAACGGGGTAGGGTGATGAGTTTCCTTCAAATGGGCTTTGGAATGAGTCAGGTTTTAGGCATTCCCATTAGTCTTTATCTGGCAAATTATTGGAATTGGCAAGCACCATTTTATTTAATCGTCGGCCTAGCCACGCTCATTTTTGTGGTTGCTTTAATTGTTTTAAAACCGGTGAATAAACATTTGGAATTGCAGCGTGCTAGTCCAATTAAACATTTGTTACAAACCATTTCGAATCGGAATTACCGCATCGGATTTATCGCAACAGCCTTTATGTCCTTAGGTGGATACTTAATGATGCCATGGGGTAGTGCCTATTCGGTGAATAATATTGGAATCGATCAGAAATCATTACCGCTTATGTTTATGATTGTTGGAATAGCGACTTTTGCCATTATGCCTATTGTTGGGATTTTGAGCGATCGGTTTAACAAATTCGTAATTTTTACCGGTTCGTCTATCTGGATGGTAATCACAGTTTTAATTTACACGCATTTGCCTCAGGTTTCTTTGTGGATTTTGATTTTAGTGAATGTTGTCATGATGATGGGTATTATGGCACGAATGGTTCCTTCGCAAGCTTTAGCAGCATCCATTCCTGAAATGAAAGATCGTGGTGCATTTATGTCTATAAACTCTTCACTTCAACAAATGGCTGGTGGAATAGCAGCATTAATTGGTGGTTGGATTGTCAAACAAAAAAACGAGTTAAGTCCTCTTGAAAATTTCGATTGGCTCGGTTACTTAGTTATTGTAGTCATTTTGTTGAATATCTTCTTTACTCATCGAGTTTATAAGTTTATTTCAAAAAGAGAGAAAATAAAAAAATAATCAGTAATTGAAATCTAAATAAAGGCACATAATTCGAACTAAAAAAAACAAAAACTATGAAAACTAATCTTGGACAATATTTGAATAAAATGATACTTTTCGCAGGAATTGTATTCGTTAATTTTCAATTTATCTATGGTCAAACTACAAACCCGCTTGAGGGATTAAAGTTGGCGGGGCCAGGTGATATTCAGCAAGGCACACCCTTAATGATTGATCCAATGTCGACCCCTATGTATGATGAGCAATTTCAAAAAATTAATCCATCAGACTTCATGAAGATTATGATGTCTAACGAGTTTATTCCTGAACCATATGTTGATAAGGATAAGTCTGTTAAAGCATTTGTTTTGCGAAAAGCAACCGAAGAAGAAAAAGCAATGATGTTGAAAATGCAAAGTGGAATGGGAATGGATCAAGAAAAAAGTGCCTTGATTGGAACTCAAGCTGTTAACTTTAACTTAGTAGACCTTAAAGGTAAAAAATACAACCTCTCTGACCTGAAAGGCAAGGTTGTTGTGCTGAATTTCTGGTTTATTGAATGTAAGCCATGTGTTATGGAAATGCCAGAATTGAATGAACTAGTCGCTGAGTTCAAAGGGAACGAAGTCATTTTTCTGGCAATTGCAGTTAACAAAAAAGATCAACTTAAAAAATTCTTAAAAAAGACAGAGTTTAAGTATAAAGTTTTACCGAATGGTCAATCCGCATCAGATTCATATGGTGTTAAAGGTTTTCCAACGAATTTGATTATAGATCAAAATGGAATCATTCAATATGTTTCTACGGGTATCGGTCCAAATAATAAATCAAATCTACAGAAGGAAATAAATAACCTTCTAATCAAATAATAGAATTTTATTTTCGATAAATTTTCGCTAACGCATCGATGTAGTTTAGTTTCAAATGAGATTCTAAATGTCGTCGATTTAACTCTATGTCTTGGGCTTAACCGTTCTAAATGTTAAGTCATAAGAGATTGTACTTTCCCACAACGATTCCCGTTTTTTGTTTTAGCTTTCGTTGTTCATCAAACTTCCTGCAAATTGAGGTGTTCACGAATTTTTGTTTCTAGAGAATTGGTAGGCGATATTTATCGATACAAATAACTTATTGTTTAACAAGCTTTCTCACCAACGATCCTTCTTTACAAATTGCTTTAACAAAGTAAACTCCTCTGCTATATGGAGACATATCGATAAGAACTTCTTCGTCAATGTGTGTTAATTCTATTACAAATTGACCTTCAGCATTATAAATACTAATCTTAGTTATATTTAATCCTGAAGTTTTTAAATATGCAACGTCTTTGGTCGGATTTGGCATAACCATTAATTCTGAAACAATTTGCTCATTTAACGAAGCACATGGATCTTCGAAAATTTCAATTGAATCTGAACTTGAACAGCCATCTGTGTTTGTTACTGAAAGTGAATATGTTCCACCTGTGGTAATTGTAATTGTTTGTGTTTGATCCCCTGTATTCCAATTATATTCATTTGTTGCACCTGAAGTCGATGAAATTATGGTATAAGGAAAATTAGCTGAACAAATAGTTGTGTCAGAACCAAGATTTACCATTGGAATTGGTGAAACTGTAATTGTTCCAGTCGCGGTTACAGGCGAACAACCTGATAAGGAATATGTGATTGAATAGTTCGTTGTAGTTGATGGAGAAACAGTAATTATCTGATTTGTTACTCCAGTATTCCATAAGTATGTTCCGCCTGTTGCGCTCGGAGTAGCAGTTAAGGTTGCAGAACTGCCTTCACAAATCGTTGAATTGTTCACTGAAACACTTGGTGCTTGATTTACAACAACTTGAGCTGTACCAGGCACAGAATTACACCCATTCAATGAATAACTAACTGTATAATTCGATGTTGAAGTTGGAGAAACACTGATTGAATTACCAGTAGCCCCAGTTGACCATATGTATGCTCCTCCGGTTTCACTAGCGGTAGCGGATATGGTTGCTGTTGCTCCAGCACAAATGGTTGCACTCGTTGCTGTTATAGTTGGAACAGGGTTTACAGTTACAACTGATGATTGTGTTGCACTACAACCATTATTTGTGTATGTAACTATATACGTTGTGGTTGAGGATGGAGCAACTGTAATACTTGCCCCTGTTGCATTATTTGACCAAGTATAGGTTCCTCCAGTTGATGATCCTGTTGCTTGAAGGTTAGCTGAACTTCCCGAACAAATGGTTTGATTCGAAACTGAAACTGATGGATTTGCATCTACAATGATTGTTTGGTTTGATGTGTTGCTTCCGCTTGAATTTGTAGCAATCAAAGAAATAGTGTATGTCCCAGAATTTGCAAAGTTTATAATTGGACTTGTAGCAGTAGAGGTTGTCGGATTTCCGCCTGGGAAAGACCACGAATATGACGTTGGATTACCGGTCGAAGTGTTTGTGAATGTCACGGATTGACCCGCACAAATAGTTGATGCAGATGGTGTAAAGGAAGAAACTGGAGGTAAACTTTGTGGTACGCCTGTCAAATTAATGTTATCCACATATAGATTATTCCCGTATCCTGATAGGTTTTTGAATGAAACAATTAACTTGCTGTTTCCAACATAAGGAGTAAGATTAACTGTCTCCGTTCTCCATTGAGTTGCTGTTGGAACAAATGCATTAGTTGTCGCTGCCGCTGTCGCCAGAGTTGTATTAGATTTCATGAACACTGAAGTCCATGTTGCCCCACAGTTCGTTGAAACTAAAACTTCAAGGCCATCAAAATTATTGGCATTATAAGGAGCATAGGCTACATCAAATTGTAATTGCGCTGTTGAAAATCCAATTAAATTGGCACCAGGCATTTTCATTTGATCATCGTCGCTATCATTGTAATTGAAATTGTCAAAGAACATTGAATTTCCCGCAGATGGCGCATTCCCAACAGTCGCGCTACGCGCCCATGTCGTTGGTGAATTGTTTATATTGTTTAATGACCAATTAGCAGGAGGGAAGGTGGCTGCTGTAAATCCTTCTGATATTGGCAAGGGTATTCCAGTTCCGTCTAACACGTTTATTATATTTGTTTGATTCTCCACATCATTTCCAAAAGCATTCGTTGCAGTTAGCGTTGCAGTATATGTTCCTAACGTATTATAGGTTACTGTTGGATTAGCAGCCGTTGAGGTAGATGGCGTTGCTCCAGCTCCGAAATTCCAACTGTAGGATGTAGCATTACTCGAGGTATTTGTAAAAGTAACTGTTTGACCCGCACAAATCACTGCAGCAGAAGGCGTAAATCCTGCAACAGGAGGATTTGTTACACCAACTCCATTTAGCTGAAAATTAAATGCTGCCTCATCACAATCATTTGTTCCAAAAGAAACATTACCTGTATAACTTGCACTTGCAGTAGGACTAAATACCACCGTAAATGTTGTAGTTCCACCTGCAGGTACTGTAGTTGTTCCAAATGTTGAACCTAAACTGAATGAAGCACCGGTAACTGATATGGGTCCGGTTAATGTTAAATTACTTGTTCCAGGATTAGTTATCGTATATGTCACCGTTGATGTTGTTCCCGCTGTAACAGATCCAACATTAGAGAACCCTTCATCAAAAATATTTGTTCCAGTTTGATTTAGAGAAATTTCCCCAGGTGTTGTAGCATTGAATTTTAAATTATCAATGTAAATATTATTCCCATTTGCTGCAACCGCTCGTATTCTAAATTTCACATTTTTTGAGGTAGTTGTAACAAACGGTAATAAATTAATCGTTTCCGTTCTCCAATCTGTTATTCCAACTGGCGTATAATAGGTTGTTAGTGTGGTGGTTAAAACCTGAAGAGCGGTTCCAGTCTTATCATAAATAGGTGTTGCATTCCAGGTAGCACCGCAATTTTCAGATATTTCTACATACAATCTTTCGTAATTTGCTGTAGTCGTATTTCGTCTTCGATAAGCCACATCAAATTGAAGATTAGCTGCAGTCGCGTTACATGGCAATGTGAAAATTGGAGTTATTAAATTTTCTGTTTGTCCTGTATTATTACCAAAACCAGGGAATTGAGCGGCATTGTTATTAAATACTCCTGTAATTGATGTCGCGGAAGCACCAACCCATTCGTAACAATCATTTGTAGGATTTTCAACCACCCATCGAACATCAGGAGGAAAAGTGCCACCGTCAAAATTTTCTGTATATGGAGCAGAAATTCCGGGTGAAACAACAAAACTAATTCCTGATGTATCATAAGCAGTTGCTTGATCAGCTGCACCATTCGGAAGCGTAGAGTAGGCCTTGAACATGTGTTGACCGGCTGTTGTTGTGAAAGCTGGTAAAGTAACATTCACAGTAGCTCCCGATGCTAAATTACCAGTCCAAGCAAAGGTTGTTGGAGCTCCATTATCAATTTTATAAGAGATTGTTGCGCTTGTTAAGGCAGAACCTCCGCGATTCTTGAGCGTAACTGATGGAGTTATACTTCCCACACAATTATCACCTTTGGGATTAATAATGTCTATAACCGATGCATCTACAGCAAGTGGAGGAGTGCAAGCATCAGAATTTATTAGACTAGCGCGTAATGGGCTGTTTTCCAATACGGTTCGCATTCTCATTTTTTGATCGTTGGTGAAAATATTCATACATAAATCATCCGTATAATCCATGTAATTTTCAATCATGTCAATACCTGCATCAGGAGCTGCCGTGCAACTATTTGTTCCAGCAGGACATCCATAATTGGCAGCACCTGCCTCTGGAGTATCGTTACAAAAATCATCAACCGTGCAACCGCCATCTCCCCAAATATGACGTAATCCAAGCCAGTGACCAACCTCGTGAGTCGCTGTTCTTCCTTCGTTGTAAACCCCTGTAAATCCAGTTACTGAACTTTTACCAATGGAACTATATAAAAAAACAACACCATCCGTTCCAGCAGCCTGATTACCACACCCCATTCCTCCTAATGGCGACTGAGGAAATTGCGCATAACCCAAGAGCCCATTGGAAAGATTTGCAAGCCAAATATTCATATACTTAGCTGGGTCCCAACCCCTTGTGGCTGTTGGATTATTGTTATTGTATGTATACGGTTTAATGGTCCCATTAATGTATGCTTGGGAATAAGGAGGAGCTGTAAATCCAACAGTATTTCGATTGATTCGATTCACTCCAGGTTCTCCCGCCGGAAAAGCTGAGCCATCTGGTCTACGCTGAGCCAAACAAAATTCTATTTGCGTATCAGAACCATCAGGATGTGTATTCCACCCATTTGACCCAAAAATTTTTCGAAAATCTTCGTTCAATACATCAATTTGTGATTGAATTGCTGCAAAAGAAACGTTTGTTCCTGTTCCAACTGCCTCGCCATTATGGATTACATGAACAACAACAGGAATATAATAGACGCCGCCAATAATTGCACTGGCTTGATTTTGAATCAATTGCTGTTGCATCCATTGTTCGAACTGATCATTGGTTTCAAGCTCTGGACACTGTTGCAATAGTTGCTGATGATTTTCATCTGTGTAGCAACGTATAACGGTTTGAGAAAAGGATGTAAAAATTGAGAACAATAAAAATATTCCGAAGAATAATGTTTTTGAATTAAACATAATTTTAACTTTAGGTTTGGTGTTTTAAAGATAATTAGTTTAGATAAAAAGTTGCATTTGATTGAAAAAAAATTGAATTGATTTTTGGTTAAGTTAATTTCACTTTTTTCCTTTCACAAAAAAACATTGTAGCCTCTCATGAATTAAAAGCTATTTTGCACTGCGAATTATTTTACTCAAAAAGCCATGAGTAAATCATTTACTCTTTAAGAATTTTGAAATTTTAATCCCGAACACCCTAAAAAATTA
>JBEIKF010000071.1:0-7282 GCA_040379905.1 Crocinitomicaceae bacterium | reverse complement strand
TCAAAAAGACACGTTGAATATTGTTTTCACCAAATGAATAAGGAAGATAAGCTAGCGAAGGGATTTCGTTCGTTAAAATAATTGGGCTGCGACTTCCTATACAAATTTTTCCATGTGTTTCGCTCAAGTCCATGGCATAAGCTGCATTAATTGTTAAAGCGTTCAATGCTTCCTCGGGAGTCATTTTCATTTTAATGCAAGCGAGCGACCAAATGGTGAATAGGTTGTAATTTGGTGTAGAACCGGGGTTAAAATCACTAGCCAGTGCGACGGGCAAATCGGCATCCATCATTCTTCTGGCATCTCCAAATGGAATTCCCAAGAAATGCGAACAACCCGGGAGAATAACAGGCATACAGGTTGAATTTTTTAAGGCTTTAATATCCTCATCCGTTATTTCTTCCAAATGATCAACGGAAAGTGTGCCCAATTCAACGGCTTTGGCAACACCACCCATTGCTGAGAACTGGTTGACATGCACCTTTGGTTTCAGGCCATGTTTTTTTCCTGCAAGCAGAATTTCCTCCATTTCTTCTACCGAGAAATAATTACGCTCACAAAAAACGTCGATGTAATCCGCCAATCCTTCTTTTTCGATTTGTGGAAGCATTTCGTTGATGATTAAGTCAATGTATCCCCGATGATTTTTTTTGTATTCAACTGGAAATGCATGTGCCCCTAGGAAAGTTGCTTTGATGGAAATGGAGTTGGTTTCTTTTAATCTTTTAATCACGCGAAGCATTTTCAATTCAGCTTCAACGCTCAATCCATAGCCTGATTTAATCTCAATGGCACCTGTTCCCAGGGCAATCATTTTGTTGATTCGTATTTGGGCTTGTTCAACTAAATCGTCTTCGGACATTTCTGCCAAACGTCTAGCGGAATTTAAAATCCCACCGCCGTTTAATGCGATTTCCTCGTATGTCAACCCGTGAATTCGATCAACAAATTCTTCTTCCCTTGTTTTCGCAAAAACAGTGTGCGTATGAGAATCACAAAAAGCTGGAAGAACGAAACAACCATCTGCATCCACAATTTCCACATCACGCCAATCCGTAATTCCTTCCCAATCTTCCATTAAGCCATAGGCAATGACTTCTCCATCTTCCAAAGCCAAGAAAGCATTCTCAAGAATAGGCAGCATTTGCATGTCTTTTCCCTTTCTAACTTTTGGAAAGCCCTCTCCAACTTGAACAAGTCCCTTGATATTTTTGATGAGAATTTTCGACATTTTTTTCTTTCAAAGATACTTTTCCGGGCGGACAAACGAATTTAATATCTGTCAAATTTTTGTATCTTAAGGTAAAAAAATCAAAAATGACAAAGGACGAGTTAGGGAATTGGGGAGAAGAATATTCAGTTATATATCTTCAAAAAAAGGGATATGAAGTAGTTGAACGAAATTACCGTTTTCAAAAAAATGAAATTGACATCATTGCGAAATTTGGAAATAATTTAATAATTGTAGAAGTGAAAACGCGGCAAACAGCAGAGATTGGCGAACCTTGGAGGGCAGTCACCAAATCAAAACAAAAACAAATCATTAAAGTTGCCAATCAGTATGTTCAAGCCAAACAAGTTGATTTAGACGTTCGTTTTGATATTGTTTCAATCGTTCACAATTCCTATCGGACAGAAATCGAGCACATAGAAGGAGCATTTGATGTATTACGTTAAACATATGCTTGTTGATTATAATTCATTATGCTTTTTTCAAGTCTTTGGTTTCAAATTACCTTTGAAAAAAAACGTACATGAAGAATCGAATCATCCTAATTACTTTGGGTTTGCTGGGGCTAATATGGATATCCTATGTGTCATTCGATTTACTTAAAATTGACACGCGACCAGATTTTTTATCCTACTTCAATGAATCAGACCAACGTGTTATCGTTATCCACGATTGGATAGAAATTGACCGAAATACGGACAACATCGTTTTTCCTCCAACTAATGAAGCAGTCATCAATTCATTAGCCTATAAATTAAATTCCGCAAGTTTTTTTGTTAGTACGAGTCGACCTTTAATCGTAATTGAACAAAAAGAACGTTGGAATAAAATCAATGTTGAGGCACTCTTTAAAAATGGAATTTACCCATTCAAACGAAAAGGATTGCATCAGTTTTCATTTGGAAAATTCACCGGTGAATACGCGAAAAATCAATTAATCCTTCACGCTTGTGATATTTCACAGAGCAGAAATGTGTTTCAAACTGATCGAAAAGCAACATACAGTATCATTAGCTTCCTTTCGGGCGGAGTGGAAGTTTGTGATGTTTTTAAAAAATTGAACAGCACCTATTTTTATAGAAAAACAAAAATTGGTTCTAATTCATTCAAAAAGCACGAGGATAAAAAACTATTTGCTAGTATTATTCCCGACAAATTTGATGCCTACTCCTTTTTTGATAAAAACTACCTTGCTTCTATCGAACCTATATTTAAGAAAAGTGCATTTAAAGATTGGATGAACCAAGGCGTAGTTTTTCTTCGTAGCAAAAATCAATCCCTAGCGATTTTTGATTTCAACGAAGGTCAAAGTCCAATTCAAAACCTCAATGAACGCTTGAATAAAACTGAGCTCAATGAAGAATTTGCAACGTACGACAATATCCAGTTTTCATCCCTCATAAATCAAGGATCCAATGACCAATTACATGTTGCTGAGAGCGATGGATTTTGTCTTGTTTCTCACAACAAAGATTTTTTAGATGAGGTTTTAACTGAAATAAAATTGGGACACTCGCTTTCTCAAAATGAAGAGAAATTGGCTCGAATTTACAACGAACTTCCCAAGAAGGTAACGGCACGAATCATTGACTCAACACAGACAAAAGCAATAAGTATCATTGGGCATAATAGTCACACGATTTCATTTTTAAAAAATGATACACCACAGCAAAATGATGCCAAGAAGGATCGGGATTATTTTGCAATGAATCCGGGAGAAAAAGTGATTGATTTTGCCGTTTTCAATGAACGTGGAAATGTAATTGCATTGACTGAAACAAATAAAATCGTTGGTTATATTAATGGATTAAGGAAGTGGGAAAAGCAACTTGCTGGCGAAGTTCAAATTAAATCCAGTTCACTCGATAGGAAATATGTATGCGTATTCAATAAAAATGAATGTCAACTCATCGACATTTACGGAAAAATTCAATATCGTTTTCTTTCAACTAAGAATGTTGCACCAGAAAGATATTCACTAAAAACGAAGGAAGAATTTCTTGTTGCCACATCCAATAACAATTTTTCGATTATCAATGCGCAAGGGACAACCATGAAACAATTTTCTTGTTCCGGAAACATCAAGGAAATGGCCGTTCACAATAACAAGGCAATAGTTTTAACGAATTCAATGTTGTATATGATTGATTTGGTAAAAAGAAAATCTACTTTAAAAATTGCAGTTGATAGCCTTTATCATTTGTCGAAAGATAATTCAGGAATATATGCTGTAAGCTATCAAAAAGGAAACTTGTTGACAATTGACTCCCAAGGTAAAAAAGGTTCATTTGCTGTTGGTAATTTCAGTAATGATTTTAAAGTTGTTTCTAATTCAGGAGGCGCAGGTATTTTATTTAAAAACCAAAGAACCGTTGCCCTTTTCAATTTAGTCGGTAAAAGTAAATGGAGAAAATCAATCAACTTAAATGAAATCAGTGAGGTCGAGGTATGCGAAAACTCGAGCGGTAAAATGACAGTCGTTTTATTGGATGGCATTGAAAATGAACTATATTTGCTAAACGAATTGGGTGAATTAATTGATGATTCATCAAAGCACGGCGAACAAAAAATAGCGCTTTCGGGATTTGGAACAAGGGGATTTTCAATCACAACTTTTCTTGAGAACTATCTAATTCAATATAATAAATAAACTATGAAAAAACTTTTATTTCCTTTTGTATTCTTAGTACTTATTTCAAATGGTTTTTCTCAAAACTATTTAGGTGTATCGTCTAGTAATTACGCTGGAGTAATGGGTAATGATCTGAATCCAGCTAGTTTTGTCGATGGGCGATTCAAATTCGATTTGAACCTATTTAGCACGAACTTAAACGTTTACCAAAACTTTGGTTATTTGGATACAAAATACATGCGCGATGCCCAAAATAATTTGTTTGGTAAAGATTATTGGTGGAAAAAGTCCTTTGGGGATACTGCCATTTTCAACGGTTGGGGATCTAAGCCATTTGAACAGTTTAACACGGAGCCTTTCAGTGAAGGAATAATCAAACACTTATATGACACCTTGACCAAAAGTCCTCGAGGGATTTATATGAATTACCAATTAGACCTCCTCAATTTTGCCTTTCACATTACGCCAAAAATTTCAGTGGGCTTCAACGCGAAAATGCGCTCCATTACGAATGTTGATAATATGGACCCAAAATTAGCCGTATTGGCGGAATCAGGATTGGATACAAGCGCACTTTGGGGCCGAAAGTTACCTGAAGAATTATTGAACTTAAATCACATGACATGGACTGAATACGGCTTGAACTATGCACAGGTTGTAATGGATAAAAATGAACATTTTCTAAAGGTTGGTGGTGATCTAAAATACTTACAAGGATACACTGCTGCTTATGTTTATACGAATAACTTCAATTATGGATTGGTAGATGAAGACACATCTTTCTATTTGCAAGGAGATTTTGCTTACGGATACTCCAATAATTTTGATAAACTAATAGAGGGAAATATAGAAAAGAATAGTTTGGGTCTTCCAAAACCATCTAGCAAATCTGGATTTGGCGTCGATTTAGGAGTTGTTTATGAATGGAGACCGAAATACAAAGATTATAAATTCGATATGGATGGCAAAACGAATTTATGGATGAAGAATCAAAATAAATACGAATTACGAATCGGAGCATCATTATTGGACGTTGGTGCATTAAAATTTACCAAAGGAGGACTTAGTAGAGATTTTTCAGTCGATTTAAATCGAAAATTTGATCTTAATCAATTTGAGTCAGCAAACAGTTTAGTTGGGTTTGATCAAATCATCGACTCATTAATCTACGAATCAACAGACCCAACAGAATGGACTGCAGGGGAGCGCGAAACATCCTCAACTTTTTGGGTACAGACGCCTGCGGCTTTAAGTTTACAAGTTGATTATCACATTTGGAAATATTTCTACGTAAATGCTACTGGTGTGCTGAATGTCATTTCACCAAAAAGAGAGGCAAAGGTAAAAATGGCTAATCAATTGAGCATAACTCCAAGTTTTGATTATGCTTGGTTTGGAATTCATCTACCCCTTTCAATTAATGAATACTCAGGATTCAAAGCAGGCGCGGCAACCCGTTTGGGCCCTTTAACGATTGGAATTACTGATTTTCGAACCTTGTTGGCTCGCGGTAAAGTGCGAGGAGCAGAAGTCTTTGTAGGGCTTCGCTTACCTGTTCTTTATGATGCCATTGAAGACATCGACAACGATAAAGTTTCAGATAAACTAGACGATTGTATTTCAACACCAGGTCTTTGGTCGTTCAAAGGTTGCCCGGATACAGATGGAGACGGAATCAAAGACATGGATGACGATTGTGCTACCATTCCTGGTTTAGCTGAATTCAAAGGGTGTCCAGATAAAGACGGAGATAAAATTCCTGATAAAGATGATGATTGCCCAGAAGTTGCAGGATTAAAAGAATTTAAAGGCTGCCCAGATCGTGATGGAGATAAAATAATCGATAAAAATGATGATTGTCCAGACATCGCTGGTCTAGCTCAATTCAAAGGATGTCCGGATACAGACGGTGATGGATTGTCAGATCCCGAAGACGCTTGCCCAAATAATGCAGGTCCGAAAGAGAATCAGGGTTGCCCAGATAAAGATGGTGATGGTCTATTCGATTTCGTTGACGGTTGCCCAGATGTTGTTGGTCCAAAAGAAAATAATGGTTGTCCTTGGCCAGATACTGATGGTGATGGAATCCTTGATAAAAATGATGAATGTCCAAACTTAAAAGGACCGAAAGAAAATAAAGGTTGTCCATATAAGGATTCAGATGGGGACGGGCTTTTGGATAAAGACGATGATTGTCCAATGACACCAGGACCGAAAGAAAATAAAGGTTGCCCAGTGATTGAGAAAGAAGTGGTTGAGGTAATTAAAACCGCCTTTAATAACCTGGAGTTTGCCACAGCAAAAGATATCATCTTGGACCCATCGAAACCTGCCCTGGATGAATTGGCAGAAGTGTTAATTAAAAAACCACTCTGGAAATTAGAAATTTCAGGTCATACCGACAATGTTGGTGATGATAACGCGAACTTGGTTCTATCCAAAAAACGAGCAGAGTCTCTTAAGAATTATATGGTTTCTAAAGGAATAAGCGCTGACAGAATGAAAACACTTTTCTTCGGAGAGTCTAAACCAATTGCGGATAACAATACACCAGAGGGTCGAGAAAAAAACCGACGTGTCGAAATGAAAATTGTTTTCGAATAAACACCCAAGTTAAATAGGATTATTAAGGGGGCGATGCCCCCTTTTTCAATGTTACCAAATTATTAAGCAAAACTTAATATATCCTTAACTTTTCATTAATTCGAAGATTAATTAGTGGTCGTTCCTTTGCACTAAATTAAATGTGCACATATGATTTCGCCTAAATCTTGGATTGTTTATTTTTCACTTTGCTTCACTTTTTCTCTTTTCGCCCAAGAAGCAAAAATTTATGGGATTATTAAAGATAATTCTTCTAACGAACTACTAATCGGCGCTAAAGTAATTGTTAAAGGTCAGGCTGGTGTTGGCGCAGTTAGTGATGCCAATGGAAAATATGAAATTTTGAATGTAAAGCCCGGGGACATTGTTTTAGAGGTCCGCTATGAAACATATAAAACAAGATTACTAGAATCTTTTGTTATTAATTCGGGTGAGTCGAAGCAATTAAACATCGAGTTGGAAAAACTTGTCATCGATCGAAAAGGAGTTACTGTTACAAAAAAAGTAAATAAAGAGTCAACAACCGAAATAATTCGTATGCAGAAAAACAGCGCCACTGTTGTTGATGGTATGAATGCTGAAACATTCAAAAAGACGCCGGATTCAAAAGCATCAGAT
This sequence comes from Crocinitomicaceae bacterium, assembly GCA_040379905.1. Lineage (GTDB taxonomy): Bacteria > Bacteroidota > Bacteroidia > Flavobacteriales_D > Crocinitomicaceae > UBA952. The sequence continues at coordinate 197 of JBEIKF010000071.1, read as the reverse complement.
GTCTTGAAGCGAATTTCTGGAGCGAGTGTTCAGGATAATAAATTCGTTGTCATTCGTGGGTTGAGCGATCGCTACAATTTTGCACTACTAAATGGCGCATCACTGCCAAGTTCAGAAAGTGACCGAAAGGCCTTTTCATTTGACTTGTTTCCATCCAATATGTTGGATAACTTGTTGATTACAAAAACGGCTTCGCC
>JBEIKF010000070.1:0-7282 GCA_040379905.1 Crocinitomicaceae bacterium | reverse complement strand
TTTTAACAATGAAAACAAAGAAAAAAACCATTGAGCTTCAATTTATCGAACAAACTAAATCCAATATTACTCTGCAAGTGTTAAGCACTAGTTCTAATCAATAATGGATTATCTGCCACTAACAGGCGTTTGGCATAAAAAAGCGGGTTCAGTGGTAAATTGAACATTCTAACTCTTAACAACTTTTGTACTGGGTTGACAGTTTAGTGCTTCGAAATCCGCTTCTTCGCCAAGCGCCAAAACGTTATGGGGTTTTAAGTTTTAACGCAAGTAATTGTTACTATGTGAAATAACTATTCGATTAGCAAACAATTATTGTACTTTTAACCAAAACATATGTTATGCGTAAACTTTTATTTTCCTTTTTTATTTTAAGTTCATTGATTTCCCTTGCTCAAAATGGACCCGTTAGTTTTGAACCAGGAGAATTTGGTTTAACGTGGTCTTGGACAGTCTTTGAAAACATTGGGAATCCACCATTAGAAATTGTTGGGAATCCAGATCAAAGTGGGATCAACACGTCCACAACAGCAGCAAAATTCACAGCGCTACAAGGCGGAATGCCCTATGCTGGAGTGGAAAGCGCTCATGGAGTAGACCTAGGAACATTTACTTTAAGTCCTGCAAACTGTATCGTGAAGATTATGGTGTATAAGTCAGTTATCAGCAACGTTGGGATCAAATTTGCGACTGCTTCAGGAGCTTCAACAGGAGAATTATTGGTGGCAAACACGTTGATTAATAAATGGGAAGAGTTAACGTTTAACTTCACACCTATCCTTGGATTACCATCTTCCAGCGGAATTGATCAATTGATAATTTTTCCAGACTTTCAAAACCGAACCTCAACCAATATTTGCTATTTCGATAATGTTACTTTTGGTACACCGGGTCCTCCCCTGCCAACACCAATGACACCGGCACCAGATCCAAATTTCGCAGCAAACGATGTGATTTCGATGTTTAGCAACGTATACACAAATGTTACTGTGAACACGTGGCAAACTGCATGGCCTCAGGGAACCTTGAACGATATCCAAATACAAGGAAACGATACTAAAAAATACAGTTCCTTAAATTTTGTTGGAGTGGAAACAACCGGTAGTAATATTTTGAATGTTTCTAATATGACGCATCTTTACTTGAATGTTTGGACAGCCAACATGACTGAATTGCGTGTCAAACTTGTCGACTTCGGAAATGATTTGTCCTATGCTGGTGGAGACGACACAGAACATGAATTGGCCTTTACACCAACTTTGGAAAGCTGGGTGACTTTAGACATTCCATTATCTGACTTCGTGAACCTCGCATCTAACAACCATATTGCTCAGTTGATTTTTTCTGGTAATCCAACAGGAAGCGGTGTCGTTTACGTGGATAATGTCTTGTTTCACAATGCTATATCGGGAATCGAAACGATTCAAGCGGACGAAATGACTCTTTACCCGAATCCCGTTCAAAACGAATTAACTATTGCGGACTCAGAAGAATTGGCATCCGTTCAAATTTATTCATTGACAGGTGAGAACTTCCTTATTCAAACGGAAATGTCATCAGATAAAATAGACGTTTCACAGTTGGAAAGTGGCATTTATGTTTGTGTGATGGAAACCATCAGTGGAGAAATTCTCCAAGCGAAATTCATTAAAAACTAAGTTCGTTTCTAGCGATATAAATAAACCAAGGTGCGCTCTAAACGCTGACCCAACTTTTGGTAAACAGCATGTCCTCCGCTCGATAAATCGTTGGAAATAAATGATGTGCAATCTGATAATTTGTTCAACCTAATATTGGAGGTTAAATTAAAGAACCATAATTGGATTAAATTACGGTATTACAACTCCTTAACTTCACCATCCACAACTTTCAGCACGCGCCCCGGAAACTTTTGAATCATTTGCATATCGTGGGTAGCCATTAAAATAGCGGTGTTTTCTTCCTTGGCAACTGCGATTAATAATTGCATGATTTCCTCCGAAGTTTCGGGGTCTAAATTTCCGGTTGGTTCGTCAGCTAAAATCAATTCAGGCTTATTGAGTAATGCGCGTGCAATGGATACTCGCTGTTGTTCTCCACCAGATAATGTATGCGGCATTGAATTCGCTTTTTGCTCGATTCCTACTAATTGAAGACAACTCAATGCTCTTTTATGAATAAGCTCTTTGTCTGTCCAACCAGTTGCGCCAAGAACAAAATATAAATTCTGAATGACATTTCGATCCATCAATAACTGAAAGTCTTGAAATACGATTCCAATTTTCCGTCTTAAAAAGGGAACTTCTTTTTTTGTAATACGGCGTAGATTGTATCCGGCAACCATTCCTTCTCCCTCATTTAATAAAAGTTCGCCATATATGGTTTTTAAAAGGCTACTTTTCCCACTTCCGGTTTTACCTATTAAATATGCGAATTCTGTAGCTTCCAAATACAGCCAAACATTTTTCAAAATGAGCTTATTCTGCTGATAAATTTGCGCGTTGGAAATACTGATTACTTTAGACACCTTCTTTTGTTTTTTACAAATTTCACCAAACGATTTTAGTTCAGGTAACCATGATACAATTTTATCTTAACAAAGACGGGTTTAAAACTTTTGATTCTTGAAACCTTTCAGCAATTGCTCGTTTCTAATTTTACAAGCGATAAATTATGCTTAAAAAATTAATTCTTCTTGTTAGTTTTTCACCGCTGTTTTTTGTTGCACAGGAAACAGAAAAGTATGCTGGTGAGCATGTGGACTTCTATCGCGCAGAAGAGCTTTACGAAAAATCGCAATTTAGTGCGGCTCGCAAGGAGTTTAGAAACTTCATTGAAAGTAACAAAAACGAAAGTGATCCACTCTTCGTGAAAGCACTCTACTATGAAGGAATTTCAGCACTCGAACTTTACAACAACGATGCAATTCCTTTACTGGAATCATTTAACAAACGTTTTCCGGAAAATATCTATCGCAACCAAATCGGTTATCGAATTGGGAAATATTTCTTTCAAAAAGAAGAATTTGAAGATGCCCAAAAATGGTTCGATAAAGTGAAAGTAAAAGAACTTGATACGAATCAACGAGATGAATTTTATTTCAAATTAGGTTACTCTTCTTATCAGAATGGAGATAAGGAAACCGCGTTCAGTAACTTTCGAGAATCAAAGGATGGGAAAAGTCAATACGCCGCGCCAAGTCTTTATTTTTATTCTCATTTGAGTTATTTAAACAAATCTCTTCAGGTAGCGCTAGAGGGCTTTTTGAAATTAAGGCAAGATTCAACATTTTGTGGAGTTGTTCCTTATTATATTGTACAAATCTATCACAAACAAGAGCGGCACCAGGAGGTGGTTGACTTTTCACCGACCGTTTTGAGTTGTAATTTTATTGACAATGAATCCGACATTCAACACATCATTGGAAACTCATACTATAAACTAGCAGATTACAAGAAAGCAATCGAATTTTTAGAGGCATACCAAGCGAAACAAAAACCGAGTCGCGACGACGCCTACGAATTAGGCTATGCTTATTATCAAACCAAAAACTACGAGAAAGCCATTCGCTCATTTGATAAAGTAACACGTGTCGATGACAGCTTAGGTCAAATTGCACTTTATCACATTGCTGAATGCTATCAAAACTTAGATAAACTATTACCAGCTAGAAGTGCTTTTGAGCGCGCGTCGGAAATGACGAAAATACCTGAAATACAAGAGGATGCACTTTATAATTTCGCTGTTATTTCATTTAAAGTCGATATTAACCCTTACGATGAGTCGGTACGTGCCTTTGAAAACTACTTATCCAAATATCCGAATTCAAAGCGAAAAGAAGATGTGTTTCAATACCTTGTGAATGTTTATACGTCGACCAGTAATTTTGCGAAAGCGTTGGAATCGTTGGATAAACTCCCGAATAAAGATGCCCGATTGAAACGTGTCTATCAAACAGTTGCATTCAATTATGGTGTTGAATTGTTTCAGAAAAACAATTACGATGAAGCTCTAAAAGCATTTAAATTAGTTGATCGCTATCCGTTAGACCCGAAATTAGTCGCCCTTTCCAAATATTGGATGGCCGATATTTATTACCGAGACAACGATATGACAGAGGCAATCGTAACCTATCGCGATTTTATCAATTCCCCCGCCTCAGACGCATTATCGGAAAAAACGGATGCCTATTATAACATGGGTTACGCCCATTTGAAAAAGGAAGAAACCGAAGAGGCTATTAAAATCTTTCGAATTTACTTGCAATCGAGTCCGAAAAATACAGAAAAGAAACTAGACGCCAATTTCCGAGTTGCAGATGGTTATTACACAACCGAAAAAAATGACCTTGCCATTCAATTCTATACAGAAGCGCTAAAAATGAATACTTCCCTGAATGATAAAGCCCTTTATTATTTAGCGAAATCCTATGGTTATAGCAACCAGCCTCAGGAAAACATTAAAACACTAACCGAACTCGTTACGAAATACAAAAAATCGAAGTATGTGATGAACGCAACCTACGATTTAGGAAGAGCACACGTTGGTCAAGCCAATTATGATGAAGCACTTGGTATTTTCAAACAATTCATCATTGATTTCCCGAAATCTAGTTTAGTAATTGAAGCACGCTTGAGCATCGCGGATTTGTACTACAAGAAATGGGATTACAACCAAGCAGAAGCAGAGTATCTGAAAATTTTAAATCAATATGAAAATGTTCGGGACATTTGTGAAGAAACCGTTAAGGGGCTGATTGATGTTTACGCCGCTAAAAAACAACCTGAAAAAGCGTCTGAACTAGCTGATCGTTATGCTTGTGCTAATATTTCTGCTGATGAAAAAGAGAACTTGTTCTTCACACCAGCATTTCAAAGTTATATGGACAGCACGTACAGTGATGCAATCGGAAAATTTGAAACCTATTTAACACGTTTTCCAAGTGGACGATTTGTAAATGAAACATATTACTATCTCGGGCACAGTTATTTCAAACAAAAAGACACGCTGAAAGCCGTCGGTTATTTTGAAAAATATTTAGAAACACCCACAACTAATTTCTCTGAATCGGCAGCATCACGAACAGCCGCATACTATTATACGCACGAGGACTACACAAAGGCCTTGAAATACTACGAACAATCAGATAATTTAGCGACTAAACCAACAAATATTTTTAATGCTCGATTGGGTGTTATGCGTTGCGCCTACTTAACAGAGGATTTCAATAAAGCGCTGAATTTTGCCAAGTTTGTTTTGGAAACCCCATCTATCAATACGCAACAAACGGTTGAAGGGGAATACTCCAAAGGTATGTCACTTTATAAGTTGAATCAATTTAACGAAGCAATTCCTTCACTAGAATGGTTGGTGAAAAATACGACAACTTCAATTGGTTCAGAAGCCAAATTTACACTAGCTGAAATTTACTTCAAGCAAAATGAATTCGGTAAAGCCGAAACCGAAGTTAAAGCGCTCATTAAAATGAAACCTAGTTACAACTATTGGGTTGCTAAAGGATTGATGTTACAAACACGAATTCACATTTTGAATGATGATTTATTCCAAGCTGAACAAACGTTAAAATCAGTTATGGATTTCTATCCGATTCAAGATGATGGCATCTTAAGCGAAGCCAACGATATGTGGGATGAACTGATGCAATTGAAAAATCCGACGGTTATCGAAGAACCTGAACCCGAACGAAAAATAGAAATTGATGGTGAATAAGATGAAACATTTATTGCTACTCGGGATCGTTTTTAATTTGTTCGCGGTCTTTGGGCAGAACGACATCATTGATGTCATCGGAAAGGGGAGTCGCGATGTTGAACCTGCTTCACGCATATTGGAATTCCCGAAAATCATTGATACGATTAAACCGACAAATGTTCCATCCTACCCGATGTTGGTTTTCCGTCAGCCGACCAAAATAGAATTAGATACCATTGAAGCAGCAACAGTAGAAACAACCGAAAAACTCAAGCCGCTTTATCCATTTTATGCAAAATTGGGCGTAGGCTCAACGATTATGCCTTTGGGCGAATTATACTTCAATTCCACTCGTTCACGAAATTACTTTTATGGATTCAATGCAAAGCATTTAAGTTCTTTTGGAGATGTGAAAAACAGAGAAAAAGTAACCTATGCTCCGGCACAATTTGACCGAACCAATTTCAACGCATTTGGAAAAATAATCGAGAGCAATTACACCTTATCAGGAGATTTAAATTACAAAAACAATGGTTTCCATTATTACGGAATTCCTGTCGATTCTATCTCTGCTGATTCCATTTCGCAACGTTTCCATCAAGTTGGAGGAGACTTTGAGTTTATTGCAAATCGCGGAGACACCTCAACATTGAATTTGATGTTCGGTGCGGGTTACAATTACCTGACCACCAAAAAACCAATTATTGATTCACTTTCGGAATGGAAAACGCAAGAACATAATTTTCATTTCAATACAAAGGGATGGTACAAATACAGATCTGAAACGTTTTATGCCAAGTTAGGTGTTCGATACAACGGATATCGCTACGGAATTCGAGATTCAGTTTTAACGGCTATTGACTCGGGGTTAGTTAACAATAATACAATCATTGACTTTCAACCAGGCGTATTGACTCAAATGTTCAATGATAAACTCAAAGCAGAAATCGGCGTTACTGTTTCGATTGACATTCACGACAAAGCAAAAGCCTACGTATTCCCTCAAGCCGAGTTCAAATACTCACTTTTTAATGATATTTTCATTCCATTTGTTGGAATCAAAGGAGGATTGAAACAAACTTCGTTTCGCTCATTATCGGATGAAAATCAATTTATGCTCGTAAATACAAGATTGGCAAATGAAAACACGCCTTTTGACATTTTCGGAGGATTCAAAGGAACCATCACCAAAAAGATTAGCTTCAACTTGAATGCAAGTTTCGCCAAAGTGATGAATAAAGCGCTTTTTGTTACAGACACCTTATACTCGGTTGGAAATAAATTTGGGGTAGTTTACGACACGATGAATCTTACGAAAGTTGAAGGGAGCCTTGCGTATCAGTTGAATGAAAAAATCAAAATTGACGCAATTGCCAGGTATTTCTCTTACGAAACGAAAAATCAAGCATTTGCTTGGAACCTTCCGAATTTCCAATTTTTATTGAGAGGCTCTTACAATCTGTACGATAAGTTTTTAGTAAATCTAGATGCGAATCTTGAAGGAGGAAGAAAGGCATTAGTTTATGCATCAGGGAAAAATGTATTTGAAGAAAATAATCAATACTATCAAAATTTAGGATTCATTGCCGAC
>JBEIKF010000069.1:0-7446 GCA_040379905.1 Crocinitomicaceae bacterium | reverse complement strand
GTGTACCCTCAAATTTATTCAATTGTGTAACGTGATCCTCGTATTCAAAAAATTCTGTTTGGATGATATTTTCTTTCATCCAATCGTCATCGTGCCAAAGCTTATTGAATGATTCCTGCTTCAACTGCATTGCTTTAGGTTCTTTTACCCATCCGTAATGATAAACAAAAGCTGTGATCTTTGCCACATTGAGTTTTTGATTATCATTCTTTCGAAATCCTTGAGCGTCTTTGAAAGAAAATATTTGCTTGTTGTTCTTTATAACTCGAATTTCTTCACGGTACCATTTTCGCGAGGCTCCGAAATAATCATATGATCCATAAAAATGAAGGTAATTAAATAGTAAACCATCTATGTCATTTCGATTTTTATAATGAACCATTGCCTTGTGAATGATTTCTAGGTATTGCTCATGAATGACTTCATCCCCTTGAATGTAAAAAGCCCAATCACTTTCGATTCCAATTGTTTGAAAAGCTTTATTTGTTTCTATGGCCAGCACCGCACCATTTTCTCTCAATGTATCATCCCAAATCGTTTGGATTATGCTAATTTTCGAAGGATCAATTGATTGAATGAGTTTCAAGGTATCATCTTCTGAATTTCCAACAGCGACAACAAAATTATCGCAAATGGGTAGAATGGAATTTATCGCCTCGACTATGGGATAATCCAATTTAATGGCATTTCTAATAAACGTAAAACCTGTTACTTTCAACGTTTATTTTTCTAAAACCTTCGGTATTCTAAAATAATCAGAATCTTTTTTAGGGGCATTCCTTAACGCTTCTTCATGGGAAATTGTTACCGATGGCACATCTTCTCTAAGACGATTTAGTTCGTCCGACATGAAAATAAGTGGATCCACGTTGTCCGTATTCAACTCATTCAATTTACTCATGAAACCAATGATTTTCTCCAAGTCGTGTTTAATCGAACTTTTATCGTCTCCAACAAATTCCAGTCTGGACAAATGAGCAATATGATCAACTATTTCATCACTAATTTTCATAGAGCAAAATTAACATTAATCTTTTAAATGGGGATGCTCTTTGAGAATTGATTCATTAATTCGATCAAAACAAACTTTGTTGAGATCCTTAACTTCCATCACTTGAATTTGTTCCTGAGAAACATACTCATGAATGTAAACCCTGGCTATTCCGGGTCTCGCTGGGCCTAAAATCTCTGTGGGATCGGAAAACAGTTTATAGTTATTCGTAAATGATAGCGGTAAAATTGGAATGTTCAATGTTTTGGCTAATTTAAAAGCACCATTTTTGAATGGAATCATTTTTGGACATTGCTTGTCGGGAATACCTCCCTCGGGAAAAATGACGATTGACCAACCTTCTTTAACGGCTTTTGATGCTAAGTTGTATGATTGCCCTGCTTTACTTTTGTCTCCACGAAAAACAGGAATATTCAGGTTCTTGAAATAGGTTCGAATGATCGGATAGGATAGAATTTCACTTTTCCCCAAAAATACAAAACGATGTTTAGGTAAGATTGAGTACATTAAGAAAATATCAAGGTATGAACTGTGATTTGCGATTATGATGTATGGACCTTCTGGTAGTTCGGAATTCTTAATTTTCTTGACTCCATAAAAACAAAAAACGCGCATCATCCAACTCCAAACTAAGAAAAGTTTAAAGCTGAACTTCTTCCAATTCGGATTTATTAGAATTACTAAAAAAAAAGGATAAAAAAGAATTGCAAATACAGAAAAAACGAGTGCAATATATAATTTCCAAATTAACCCGAATAAACCACAAACGATTTGCATGCTCAAATATACGAACTATAAAATTCTCTTAACTTTTCATGTTGTCATTATTGCTAATTTTGAGAAAAAAAACGAATGTCACGCATACTTACTGGAATTCAAAGTACAGGAACACCGCATCTAGGAAACATATTAGGTGCAATTTTTCCCGCAATTCAACTTGCATCAAATCCATCGAATGAATCGTTTTTATTTATTGCCGATATGCATTCGTTGACTCAAATCAAAGATGGAAATGAATTACGAGCGAATACGTACGCCACTGCGGCCACATGGATGGCATTCGGATTAGACTTAAATAAATCTGTTTTTTATAGACAAAGTGATGTGCCAGAGGTAACGGAATTAATGTGGTATTTGTTGTGTTTCTATCCATACCAACGAATGACTTTGGCGCATAGTTTTAAAGATAAAGCAGATCGTTTGGAGGACGTAAATGGAGGTTTGTTTAGCTATCCGATTTTAATGGCTGCAGATATATTATTATATGATGCGGAAATTGTACCCGTCGGTAAAGATCAAAAACAACACATTGAAATGACTAGGGACGTTGCCACCCGATTTAATCAAAAATATGGTGAAACATTGGTTCTTCCAGATGAACAAATACAGGAGGAAACAATGTTAATTCCTGGGACTGACGGTGAAAAAATGAGTAAATCTCGAGGTAATACAATCGATATTTTTCTACCTGAGAAAGAATTACGAAAGCAAGTAATGTCTATCGTTTCAGATAGCACTCCTTTGGAGGAACCGAAAAATCCAGATACATGCCATGTTTTTGCACTTTATAAGCTATTGGCAAGTCACGAACAGGTAAGTGGTATGAGAGACAATTACCTCCCAGGCGGATATGGATATGGCCATGCAAAACAAGCTTTGTTTGAACTTATTTTGACCAAGTTTGAGAACGAACGAATTCGGTTTAACAATTTAATGTCTGATAAAAAACAAATTGATGACGCATTGAGAGTAGGCGCAGAGAAAGCAAGATCAGTAGCTCGTGAAGTATTGAAAAGGGTGCGTACGAAAGTCGGGTATTAAATTACCTATTTTCCGCAGATCGTTTGATGTCGTACATCGTTTTCTCTATCGTTTCGTATTTACCATTTGGAGATGGCGCCAAGGCAGGTGATGCAAGCAAAACCAGGTTTTTATCTAATAATAAATAATTAGGGAAGGAGTTTATTTTCAATTCTGTCCAAATTTCGTGAGAGGGATTTAATGCGAATTTGTCCCAGATTATGGCATCTAAATTACGCTGTTCGATTGAAGAAAAACCAGATTCTTTTGTTTGATAAATCGTTAAAAATGAAATGTACTTACCATATTTTTCGTTGAGTTTTTTTAAAGCTGATATTTCAGACAAACATTTCTGATTGTTTGGATCAAAAAAATGCATGTATACATGTTTTCCTTGGTAAAGATTTAATGAAATACTGGCATTCAATTTAAAATCTTTCATTCGTGAACCAACTTTCAATTCATTGTTGGATTTCAGAATGTTCCGAGCGATAGTCCTTAATTCCTCATTGGAAACCAAAAATTCAAGTTGTTCAACGATGGCAATCGCATTGGATTTTGGAAACTCTTGTGTGTTGAGACTTTCGTAAAGAATTTTTAAGGCCACAAGTTCTGTCAATTCAGTGCTTTTCAAGTATTCATCCGAATGAAGTGCATTAAGAAACGTTTTCGCGTCGCTTCGAATCACGGCATCATAAATTGCTTTTCGACTTTCCGATTTTAAGCTGAAATAATATCGATTGAAGAAAAGATTAACATATTCCATATATTTATCATGTCGATATAATATAGGTAGGCTGTCAAGATAAAATGAATACTTATCATTGATTGAAGGTGAACCTAGGAATTTGATTTGATCAACATTCAGCCCAACAGAGTATTTCAGGTAATTACGAAAAAAAATAGATGTATCTTGCTCGTAATCAGTGGATACGTCATTTTTGAAATTCCTTACGCGCTTGATGAATTCTGTTTGTTGTGCATCCTTTAAAATAAAAAGTTCAGTTATTTCATTATCCATCCATGATTCAAAAGCCAATATTTTATAGTTTATATCATTGCTATCCAAATAAAAAAACTCCATTTCGATTTCGTTGTCCTTTAAAAAATTAGAGGGATTTGTTTCGTCATTTGGAATTTGAATAAAGTACCTCGAATTTGGTTGCACATACATCCAACTGAAATATTTCTTATCCCGAAGTATTATTTTTTTAATACGATTAACCGGTAAATTAAATGCAAAGATTCCATTTGAATCCACTGATACCGTCAATAGTTTTCGTTCCGTATTCGTTAAATAATCAGAGACTTCGTATACATCTATTACATCGGTTTTAAATCCGGTTCGTCCTTTGATAATGGCCTGCCCCTGAATTTGTGCAAAAGAGAAAAGCAATAAAAACAATGAAAGCAGATTTTTTAGATGCATATTGGACGTTATCACAAATGATACCAAATTAAACGAGTAATTCGGGCGAGGTTACAAAAGGAGAAATGTCTGCTTGATTCAAATGCATTTCACGGATGATGGAAGAATTGATTGCTCCGTGCTCTTGACTCGTGAGGAAAAAAACAGTTTCAATTCCTGAAATTGCTTGATTCATGTGGGCGATCGATTTTTCATATTCAAAATCCTTCGAATCACGCAGTCCACGAATAATATGTGAAGCATTTATATCCTTACAGAAATCGACCGTCAATTTTTGATAGGTTTGAACACGAATTTGAGGAAATTGGATGAATAATGATGAAATATGATCAATGCGTTTTTGTATATCAAATAAATAGGTTTTACGACTGTTAATTCCAATCCCAATAATGACTTCATCGAAAATTGAAAGTGACTTTAATACAACTCCTTCGTGTCCCTTTGTAAACGGATCAAACGAGCCTGGAAATAATCCTTTTCTATTCATTTGTTTCTATAATTGGTTCAAAAAAACTGAAGTAGACATTCCCAAAATTACGACAAAACTTGAACCCTTTCAAATGTTCCAATTTTGTTTGTTTTCCGTGTTCTATGATTAGAATTCCATTTTCATTGAGCAATTGCTTTTCAAAAATTTGTAGGACTAGTTGCTCGTGAAATTTCAAATGAAAAGGAGGATCTGAAAAGATAATATCAAATTTTTCTGGTGCATTCTTGCAATAAACAATACAATCGGACTTATAGCAATTCATTTGAGTTTCAATCCCTAACTGCTTGATATTACTTCTTAAAAATTGGATACACCTCGGATTACTATCCACTGCCAATAGACTTGCCACACCTCTTGATATAAATTCAAAAGAAATATTTCCTGTTCCAGCGCATAGATCCAATACTTTTTTTTCTTCGAAATCAAACTGGTTCTCCAGAACATTAAAAAGTCCTTCCTTTGCGAAATCTGTAGTTGGTCGGGAAGGGAAATTAGGCGGCGTAGAAAAACGTTTGCCTTTGAGAAATCCTCTGATTATGCGCACAAGATTGAATTAAAGTAGGTTTTGATTTCTATATTCTCAATTGAAAGATTGCTTAATTCTTGAATGGAACTAGAAATTTCCGTAAATCGTTCAAAATTAATATTTGTTGAATTACAAATCAAAAGAAGAGAAGTGGACGAAGGCAAACTTAATTTCTGAACAACCGATAATAAAAAGTAAATCACATCATCTTCATTTTGAACTTCATATTGATTCGCCAACATTATCTTGCCATTCGATTTAACAAGCACATCCATTTTTCCATTTTCGATCGAGCACATTATTCGATTAGTTGATTTATTTTCATTTTGCAAAATGAGATTCTTTCCAAGGATTGTTTTTACTTCTCCAAAAGCATTTATCTCGTTTTTCAAATTAAGTATCCAACTTGGAATGGAATAAACAATCACAGCGCCAATGGGTAAAATAGACTCTGAAAGTATCGCATTCTCAGAGTTATTATCTTCAAAATTCAATTGAAAATAATCCACAATTTTACTAGGCATGAACACCGTTGAGGGAATTAAGGTATATTTCTCCGGACTGAAATAAATTCGAATCAATTCAGGATTTTGGTGGTTTTTACGAATGAGCTCCTTTAAATTTTCGATGAAAAAAGCTGCTGAAGATTCTATTTTTATTTCATCAAGTTGTAATGCTTTTCCATCGTTAGATCGAAAAAGACTCACTTTTGAAGAATCAAAAATCAAATTTAGCATTGCGACATATTAACTAAAAATCTTAAAAATAAAAGAATTTATACCAATACAAAGCTAGTATAATTAATTTTATCACGATCAAATCAAACGGAAAGTTGAATTTAAGATGGAGTTGGAAAAACAAAAGGAAATTGAGTCAAATATAATCGCGAATTTAGGTTTTGTTCCAACTGATAATCAGGCATCTACAATTGAATTATTTTGTAAATTTTTGTTTTCAGAGAATCGATTTGATTTGTTTCTTTTATCTGGATATGCAGGGACAGGAAAATCATCTTTGATTGCAGCCATCGTTAAGACGCTAAAAGCTAATAAAATTAAAACAAAGCTTTTAGCTCCTACCGGACGTGCAGCAAAAGTGCTAGCCAATTTCGCAAATGAGCCCGCATTTACCATTCATAAACAAATCTATTTTTCAGGTAATGAGGTTGTTGGCCAGAAAGTTACATTAGCAAAAAATTTATATAAAAACACATTCTTTTTTGTCGATGAAGCCTCTATGATTGGCGGAACGGATGCCAATGAAGGCATTAACTTACTTGAAGATTTATTGAATTATGTTTATTTTGGTGAGAATTGCAAATTAGTTGTTTTGGGAGACAGGGGTCAGCTTCCTCCCGTTGGCCAGGAAGATTCACCAGCTTTATCAGTTGAATATTTAAAGCATAATTATTCGAAACTGAATGTTATTCTTTCAACACTTTCAGAAGTCGTTCGGATTGATAATCAATCTTCTGTTTTGGCTAATGCATCCTATTTACGAACACTTCAAGACTATCAAACGCCTTTGATTGTTAAAACGGATTCAAAACAAACCATTCGAATCAATGGCTTGGAATTGAAAGACCAATTGGAAAGTTCCTTTTCACAAGTTGGAATGGATGAAACGATTCTACTCACGCTATCGAATAAGCGCGCAAATCGCTGGAATCATGAAATTAGAAATCGAATTCTTTATCGAGAGGAATTGTTGGAACGAGGTGATATTTTGATGGTTGTAAAAAACAATTATCACTGGTTGGATCCAAAATCGAATATCGGTTTTATTGCGAATGGTGAATTGGTGAAAGTGAAACGCGTATTGAAATCAGAGCAACTGTATGGATTCAATTTCACGCACATGGAAATTTCATTTATAGATTATCCTGAAGAATCAGATTTGAAGCTTATTGCCCTCACGGACTCAATTGATGCTGAATCACCGAATTTATCACGAGAAAAGATGAAAGAGCTCTTTTTTGCCGTTGAGAAAGATTATGAGCACGAACGAAATAAGCAAAAGCGCTACCAATTAATTTTAAAAAACCCTTATTTCAATGCAATTCAGGTAAAATATGCGTATGCGGTTACAGTTCACAAAGCACAGGGGGGACAATGGTCGCATGTATACATTGATTATGGTTTTATTCCAGAAGAAATGAAAACCCCGAATTATTTGAAATGGCTTTATAC
>JBEIKF010000068.1:0-7446 GCA_040379905.1 Crocinitomicaceae bacterium | reverse complement strand
TTCCTAAAAATGGCTTGTAGTTGTTTTTGAAGCTCAATTTTTCTATCCCATTCGGAAAATCGTATTGGAAACTAAACGGCGCCGTATTGAAACCAATATCCGAATACAGAACCTTACTTCCGTAAAAATCCTCAAGGAAAATACTATCTTTTTGAGCAAGACTAGTGCTGCAAAGTAATAGAATAAATATCTTACTCAGTAATGTTTTCAAGGCCTAAAATGAATGCGTACACTTTTGCTATTTCCTTTCTTTCCGCGCTTCGACCTGAGCCACCACCATGACCTGCATCCATATTACAATCAAAGATTAATGGATTTTTATTGGTTCGATTTTCACGAAGTTTGGCAATATACTTCATTGGTTCCCAATACTGAACCTGAGAGTCATGATATCCAGTTGTTACATAAATTGATGGATAGTTCATTTTATAAATGTTGTCATAGGGCGAATATTTCAACATATAGTAATAATAATCTGGATCGTTTGGATTTCCCCACTCCTCGTATTCGCCCGTCGTAAGTGGAATACTTTCATCCAACATGGTCGTAACCACATCCACAAATGGAACTTGTGAAACAATTCCTTTCCAAAGATACGGAGCCATATTGGTCACAGCGCCCATCAACAAACCTCCTGCACTTCCACCTTGCGCGTAGATTTTTCCTTTGTCGCAATAACCCATGTGACCGAGGTATTCGGCAGCATTAATGAAATCCGTGAACGTATTGATTTTCTTTTGAAATTTTCCATTTTCGTACCAATGTTCCCCCATGTATTTACTTCCACGAATGTGCGCTACCGCGTATACAAATCCGCGATTCAAAAGACTCAAACGCGTCGCACTGAACACATCAGGCAAAGTATAACCGTAAGAACCATAACCATATAACAAACAAGGTGCTTGACTTAAGTCTAACCCTTTTTTATATACCAAGCATACCGGAATTTTCGTTCCATCGTTCGCTGTTGCCCAAACACGTTTTGACTCGTAATCATCAGACTTAAAATTCTTGTCTAACAATTCCTTGCGAAACCAAATCGATTTTTCCTCGTTCGCCATGTTGTATTTATAAACCGTTGATGGCGTTGTCAATGAATTGTAAGCGTAGAAAATTTCATCCGAATCATAATTATCATTTAATCCAGGTGACAAAAAGTAGGTTTCTTCGTTGAATTGAACAAACTGTTCCTTTCCGGTAAGGATATTTTTTACCTTCAATTTGCGCAAGCCGTTAGAGCGTTCTTCAATTAATAAAAAATTCTTAAAAACTGAAACGCCCTCTAAAAGTGTATTCACATCATGTGAAATGACTTCCGAACAAGACTCAATTTCTTTCGGAACATCTTTAGAAAATAACAAGCGTTTGTTGGACGCGTTTGAATTACTCAAAACATAAAATCCATTTTCATGATGACCGATGTCATACAAATGACCTTGTTTTCGCTTTAAAAAGACAAATGGATTCGAACTAGCCTGATTAGCGTCGATTAACCACGTTTCCGAAGTGGTCGAACTTACGATTTGAATTACAATGTATTTGTCTGTTATTGTTTTCCCAATTCCCAAACTAAATTTTTCATCCTTTTCTTCATAAACGAGCATATCATTCTTGGAATCCGTTCCTAAATCGTGTCGGAAAACTTGAAATTCACGGAGCGTTTGAGGATCTTTCTTGACATAAAAAACCGTTTTATTATCGTTAGCCCAAATAATTTCTCCGCTTACGTCCTGAATTTTATCTTTTAGAAACTTACCAGAACCATTGTCGCGAAAAGTAGCAACATATTTTCTTCTTCCAACGAAATCCTCCGTTAATGCCAAAAGTTTATTATCTGGAGATGGAGACCAATCAGCGAGTTCGTAAAAAGATTGATTTTTTGCTCGTTCATTTTCATCAAAAAAGATCGTTTCTTTTCCGTTTTCGAATTGAACGATTTGTTGGTAATCCTTTCCCGCCAAGTTTTTCACTTGATAGGTTTTTCCATTCAAAATAAATGGAGCGCTGACATCGTTTGGATTGATGCGCTGATCGAACTCCTTCAAAAGTTTGTCGACCAAACCGTTTAGAGGTTCAAAATACCTCTCGCAATAAGCGTTTTCTTTATTCAAATGATCCAAAACATCCTTCGAATCGCGCTCGTTCATCCAGAAGTAATCATCGATGCGCTCGTGGTTGTGCTTGTTTAATTTTTTGGTGATTTTCTTGGCAACAGGTTCTTGCGTTTGAGAAAACATATAGTTAATGATTAAAAGGTTTGAAACCAAAATAAATTTCCACATACTTTTGATTTGAATTCAAAATTACACATTATCTTGAACGATTGTCTTAACTTTGAGATGTGAAAAAGCTTTATAAATTTCTTCTAAATAAACTTCCTCGACCGCTTTTAATCCGGTTGAGCTATGTGTTTCGAATTTTCGCTCCAATGCTTTACAGAGGGAACAAAGTTGAATGCCCAGTATGCGAACGGAAATTTTCAAAGTTTTTATCTTATGGGTCAAAAGTGGCACATCGAGAAAATGTTTTATGCCCGTACGACTTAACTTTGGAGCGCCATCGTTTGATGTGGCTTTACCTAAAAAATGAAAGTAATTTTTTCACTGCCGAGAAATTAGATATTCTTCACATTGCTCCGGAACAATGTTTCCATGGTAAGTTCAAAGCACAGAAAAATCTGAATTACCTAACCGGAGATTTAGAGTCCCCAATCGCTGATTTGCATTTTGATTTACACCAAATTCCATTGGAAGATAATCGGTTTGACGTCGTATTTTGTAATCACGTAATGGAGCATGTCGATGACCCGATTCAATGCATGAAAGAACTTTTTCGTGTCATGAAACCGAACGGATGGGCAATCATGCAAGTTCCTCAAGATATGAGTCGGGAGATAACGTATGAAGATCAAACTATTGTAACTCCAGAGGATAGAGAAAAACATTTCTGGCAAAAGGATCATGTGCGTTTGTTCGGCAGGGATTATCCGCAATGGTTGGAGAAGGCGGGATTTACGATAGAAATTTACGATGTACAAAAGAACTTTGATAAACAAACAATAGATAAATTTCGTTTAATGAAAGATGAATTATTGTACATTTCAAGAAAAGTGTAATTGACTTTATAAAAATGAAAATATGAAAAAAGTTATTTTAGGAATTCTTTCTTTAATTCTTGTAAATCAAAGCATCAGTCAAAAAAACATTTTTCTTGATATTTCTCCTATGTTCCAAAATTCTAGTTTGCAAATGAATGTGAATTACAACGCATGGAATGGAAAAACATTTAAATTAGATCATTTTGATTATTACGTATCAAATGTTCAACTAACATATGATGGAGGACAAACGGTTTTAATTGACTCTATTTTTCTTGTTGAACCACAAAGTCATACGCTTTTACTTGGTAATTTTAACCTCTCACAAATTGAGAAAATCAATTTTATGGTTGGCGTCCCAAAACCTTTCAACACACAATCCGGAACCCAAGCAATTGATATTTCTTTGTATCCCGAAAATCACCCTCTGAGTTTTCAATCTCCTACCATGTATTGGGGATGGGCATTTGGATACATGCACATGATTATAGGTGGCTACGCAGATGATAACGGAGATGGAAGTTTAGAATCGTATTTTGAACTTCACAATCTAGGGAATGACAATCAACAATCGGTACAAATGAATAATATAATTCAAACTGACGTCACAAGTGAACAAATTAATGTGAACATCAATTGCCAAGTAGATCGTTGGATCAACAACATTCCGATTAGTACGGTTGGAATTATGCACGATGATATTGGATTTAACAAGACCATTTTGGAAAATGTAATTACTGAAACAGTATTTATTCAACCAGCCAATGCCGGAATCGAAAGTTTGAATTCAAATTCGAAAATTTATTTTCAAAATCAATCGAATGGGATTACAATAAATTGGAAAGAAATCAAGAATCTCAATCAAATACTTGTTTCTGATTTGAATGGTCGCTTAATCAAAAAAGTAAAATCTAATTTGGAAAGTGGTTTCATTCAATTGAATGATTTGCAAAGCGGTTATTATCTTGTTCAATTTTATAACCAAGACAATCGATTAATCGGCAGCTTGAACGTTGTCCACTAACTATGCGAGAAAAGAATATTTCAAGACTAATAGTTGTTTTTTTCCTCGTTCTATCTATCATACATTCCTGTTCGAATAGATCGTATTTCTTACCTGAATTAATTTCTGTTCCAGCACCTCAAGATAATCCAACAACTGAAGAAAAAGCCGAACTTGGTAGAAAACTATTTTTTGACAAGCGACTTTCACGTGACGGAACCATTTCCTGTGCCACGTGTCACAATCCCAGCAAAGCGTTTACCGATCAACTTACGACAAGCCGAGGAATTAATGGGCAAACTACCGAGCGAAACTCGCCCTCCTTACTCAATTCCGGATTTTTGAAGACAGCCATGTTCGATGCGCATTTGCAGAGTCTTGAATTACAGGTAATTGTTCCAATTCAAGAAAAAACGGAAATGGGACACAACATGAAGGAACTTATTCCACAACTCCGAGCCATTCCAGAATACCAAGCTGCGGCCAAAAAGATTTTCAATAGAGACTTTGATGCATATGTTTTGACAAGAAGCATTTCCGCCTTCGAGCGAACGTTGGTTTCTATGAATAGCCGTTACGATCAATTTCAACGAGGAAACAAACGAGCTCTCAACAAATCAGAACAAGCTGGACTCAAACTTTTTACTGAGAAATTGTATTGTGCGAAATGTCACCCTGCACCCTATTTTACAACGTTTGAAGCTGAGAACAATGGCTTGTATCGCGATTATGAACCGATTGCCGATAAAGGTCGCTTTCGTATTCACTTAGATTCGAACGACATAGGTAAATTCAAAGTTCCGTCCTTGCGCAACATCGAGTTAACATTCCCCTACATGCATGATGGGAATTTGAAAACAATTGAGGATGTAATTGCTCATTATTCAAAAGGTGGGCAAAGACATCCAAAACAGAACAAAGTGATTGTACCATTTCAATTGAACGAGCAAGAACAGAAGCAACTGATTGCTTTCCTTAAATCATTAACGGATACGAGTTATTTAAACAAGTTTGAGAATTAATTACTTTTTTGTAACCAAATGCAATTTGCTCATTATTACAAAAAACTTGTTCTATAAAACACCGCTACTTTAATCTATTTTTCACAATTGATTTCTATTTGAAAAAGGTAGCTGTTTTTTCATTTCATAATTGATCACGAAGGATACATTAAGTTAAGTTTCCATTTTATTAATCATTTAAAACTAACCTCATGAAAAAGTTAATTTTTGGTGTAGCAATCTTGTTTACCGCAATTTTAAAAGCACAAGATTCACAAATCAACCATTTTAGTGATGAAGATCTATTTAATTTAAGTGAAGAATTTGATGTGAATTTGTTTCAAAAACACTTAACACAAGAAATGTCTCGAGCCTTTCCTTGGATGGTTGAGGATACCACAAACAATTTTGCGGCAAGGGCGAGATCTCAGGAGGAAGCTGGATTTCCAATATGTTATGGATCCAAACAAGGAGGAATGGTTGACACAAAAAATGACGAGTTAGCTGAAGCAAAAAAAATAGTAAACAAATACCAAGAATACCTTTTTAACAGCCCTTATTTCGGAGAAAAAGCACTCAAGAGCCTCTACAAAGACTATTCAGCTGTTGCAACTAAACAGTATGGCGGTCTTGTTAGATATGGCATTTTAGTGGATAATAATATTACTTATGAATCAATCATGGCAACATCTAATAATCTTTTAAATTCCTTGTATCAAGAGGAAATCGATCTAATTGATTCGATGGTAAAGAAACATTATGGAGCTCATATGAAAATTGACCCTGGTTTTGACATTGGTTGTGTCAATTACGTCAAAGAAAAAACAGAATCGAAAAAAATTCCTTGGGTAGATGGGCAGGCGCATTATCATTTTTCAATTAGTTCACCCGATGGAATGCCAAGAATTGAATCCATTGAGGAAATAATTCAAGGTCGATTTGAGTATCTAGATTCGCTTGGACTTCCATTAACGATTAGCAGATATTATATCAAAGTGATTGTTGAAGGGGAGATGACGTATTTGATTTTGGCGTTGGATAATTAAATACAGATTTAAAATTGATTTAGTCAGGTTTTTTTTCTGCAGGATTTTTTTCTACATTCGAAAGATTCTCTTAAACAAATTCAAAATTTAAATAACTATGGTGATAAACCAATATGTAAACAGGGTTTTTAGCGGCAAACTTTTTCAAGCCTGTTTATATGACGAAACCGAAGAATATGATAAACCAGCTTTTAATTATGGATATCCTTGGGGGATGGTCTATTTTCGGATTGACACTGATACAATTATCGCTTACGGTCTTGAAAACGAGCGTCAATCGCCTGTGAGATTATTAAAAAAAGTAAAAGATTACCACTTGGAAGTTGACTTTACCATAAAACCAAAACTCGTTGAAACTGATTTTGGGATGAAAAGGACTTATTATGCAAAAAAGGTAGATATCACAGAGAAAAATAGGAACCTCTCTGAATTCCCAAATTTGAATTGAATTTTTTTTTAACATTACATTTTAATTAGGATTGATGAGGAAATAAAAAAAGGTTGTGCTAATCAAAACAAACTTTGGAAATTACCAATTTTTAAATTAAACATTTATGAATGATTTTGATATAATAATTTTGGGAAACGGCATAAAATTGAAGGTTTTCAGAGATGAGGATTATCTATCCTTTAAAGATGCTAAAGCAAATTGTGATTCTTCTATCGAATCTTACAGGCTTCCGACCAAACGTGAATTAAAGGAAATGTTCCAACATAAAGACAAAATTTTATATTTTGCTACTGGGTACACTTCCTATTGGAGCAATGAATTAGATTTTAAAGGGAATCCAACTTTTCTAATCGGAACGGGTGATTTTGGGATTTCGACATCCGAAAATGAAAAATGTCATACACGCTATGTTAAAACTATGTAATATGGGAGATGAACTAATAGATATAATTCAGGATGTTTATTCGAGGTATAATCTCGATAATCGATTTATAAATAATGAAAGAGACTACTTAATTAATGCATTTAATGGCATTGAACAAATATGGAATGAGAACTTTCACAATATAAACCAAATAAATCATATTGTTATCTCTGAGGCTCCCTTATGGGGAGCGAATGAAAGTTATATTTACAATTTAAATAGCCCGTTCACTCAATTTTTCTATGAAAATGATCTTTATTATGGACTAAATAAAGAGTTAATTGATAATCGTTATGAAACAACTATTGAAAAAAAACAAAGATTCATAAAGTGTCTGATGGATCATGGAATAATTATTCTTGATGTTTTCCCATATGCTTTGAATAAAAGCACTGCGTTAAATTATTCCAAAACAGAAAATGGC
>JBEIKF010000067.1:0-7486 GCA_040379905.1 Crocinitomicaceae bacterium | reverse complement strand
TCGATACATTCCTGCATTGGCTAAATACGCTGGATTTAATCGAATCGGGGAAAAAGTAGTACAACATCAAGCTCGAAAGTATGGTGTAACGAAATTTGGATTAAATCGATTTCTGAATGGTCCACTGGATTTAATGACCGTTGCTTTTATGGGTAAATTCGGTAAAAAACCAATGCATTTTTTTGGAGCACTTGGAATGCTTATGTTTGTTATTGGTTTTGGCCTTATTTTTTACTTGGGTATCGATAAGTTATTCATTCATACGTTAGGGCGAAATTTGGCTCAACGCTCTGAATTTTTCATCGCACTTGCAGCTATGATTATGGGAGTTCAGTTTTTCTTAGCTGGTTTTCTTGCTGAAATGATTGGAAGAAATTCATCCACTCGGAATCACTATTTGATTGAAAAAGAAATCAAATGAATTTGCTTGATTGGAATGTAGACGATTCTTGGACATTATTCTTGGATCGCGATGGTGTTATTAATGAGCGAATTTTAGGAGGTTACGTAACCAATTTATCCGAATTTCATTTTAAGGAGAAAGTTCTAGAATCGCTTGGAAATCTCACTCGAAAATTTAAATACGTCTTTGTTGTTACAAATCAACAGGGGGTGGCTCTCGGGAAAATGACTCAAATGCAATTAGATGATATTCACGAATTTATGGTAAATGAAATAGTCATGCAAGGAGGACATGTTACACAGGTTTTTTCCGCCACTGAGTTAAAAACATCCGATTCAATATTTAGGAAACCGAGCCCTAAAATGGCACAAATGGCAAAGGAGCGTTTTTCTGAAGTAGTCTTTCACAAGTCAATTATGGTTGGTGATACCGATTCTGATATGCAATTCGGTAAAAGACTTGGAATGAAAACGGTATTAATTCTGACGGAGGAGAAAACCAGCGAAAAAGCCGATCTTGAGGTTGGTTCAATTTTTGAATTAAATGAATTACTTGAAATGAAACTATGAAAACATTTAAACTCATCATTTTTGTTTTTACGATTCACATGAAATTGTTCGCTCAAATGAATCAGACTGATTCAAAAGGACGGAAGCAGGGAATTTGGCAAAAGTATTATCCCAAAAGTGAAGTGCTTCAGTATAAAGGTCAATTTCGGGATGATAAACCTTTCGGCGTTTTTGAGTATTATTATCCTACTGGTGAACTAAAGGCAACAATTGAGCATCATCCGGATGGTCGTCATGCTAGGGCAAATTATTATTTTGAAAATAAAATGCTTATGACAGAGGGGTTTTACCTCGATCAAAAAAAAGACTCAACATGGGTTAATTATAACCAGGAAGGATTAGTATTGGGTGTTGAATCCTTTAAAGAAAACGTGTTGAATGGTAAAAAAGTGATTTATTATTTGGAGGGTCAAGTTGAAACAGAAAAGTTGAATCCCCTTTCAGTTGCAAATTATAAAAGTGACACGTTGCACGGTGAGTATAGAGAATATTTTTCCACCGGAAAATTAAAGCAAATCGGAAAATATGAAAATGGAAAAATCGTTGGGGAATGGAGAGAATATTATCCGAATGGAAGTATTTCCAAAGTTTCAAAATTCAAGGATGACCGATTGCATGGTTGGTCTACTTCATTCACAAAAGATGGTGAAGAAAATGGAAAAATTCTATATCAGAATGGAGAGAAATTGACTGGAAAGGAACTTGAAATTTTTTTAAAACTTTGCGAAAAAAATGGAATCGATCCGAATCAATAGATTCTCTATATTTGTGTTATGCAAAAAATTCGATTTATATTTTTTTGTCTGCCTGTAGCAATCTTATTTTTTGCATGTAGGAAGAATGATTCTGAAATACAGATTCAAAATAAATATGAGTCCTATTATGAATTGATTCCAGGGCGATTCATTGTTTATGACGTTAGAGAAATCGTTCATGATGAAAATGCTAGTTTGCAACATGACACGTTGTATTATCAACTTAAAACCTTAATTAGTGATACCATTATAGATAATTCGGGTCGTATTGCTAGAAAATTTATTCGTTACAAACGCAACGATTTAAGTCAAAATTGGATGCTAACAGATGTCTGGACGACCTTAATTGATGGAAATTATGCTTATTTAACGGAAGAAAATCAATCCGTCATTAAAATGCGATTTCCAATAAGTTCTCAAACGAAATGGAATGCAAATATTTTCAATGTTTATCCCGATTTAGAATGTTATTATGACAAAATTCATCAACCACTTTCAATGAATGGAATTAGCTTCGATAGTACAGTAATTGTTGAACAAGAAGATAAACGTAATTTCTTGGAATTTAAAAGGAAATTTGAAGTTTATGGAAACCGAGTAGGATTAATTTCAAAATATTATAAAGATTTGAAAATCAACAATTTTGACACCTTGGATATCAAGTCAGGTCACGAATTAATTTATACTTGCATTGATTTTGGAATCGAATAAACCAACTTCAAAACTTAAGATAACTTTTTTTTCGGCTTTACCACCATTTCGAGGTGGAATTTCCAATTTTAGTGAATTATTGTTAGAACAATTAGAAAAAATAGCGGTTGTTCAGCCATTTACTTTTATAAAGCAATACCCAGATGTACTTTTCCCGGGAAAAACTCAATTAAATGAGCAAAATACACGCATTTTTCCTAGGATCGTTTCAACTTTCAATCCAATAAGTTATTTGTCGGCAAGAAAAAAAATGAAAGAATCACGGCCGGATATTTTTCTAACCAATTATTGGATGACATTTTTTGGTCCAATGATGGCTTTCTTTGCAAAAGGATTTAATAAAAATGTAAAAAAGATTGCTATTATTCACAATCTAATCCCTCATGAAAAAAGGTTTTTTGACGCTTTTTTTAATCGAATTTTTCTTTCGCAATATGACGGATTCATCGTTCTTTCGGAATCTGTAAAAGATGAGTTGATTTCTATTCGAAATGACGCATATTGTATTGTTTTAAAACATCCCCCGTATAATCAATTTGGATTGAAATTAAATCGTCGAGAATGTATTCAAAAACTTGGACTAAATCCAGAGAGAAAAACACTTTTGTTTTTTGGTTTAATTCGAGAATATAAGGGATTAGATGTATTATTGAAGTCATTTTCATTACTAGATGAAAGTTATCAACTTATCATTGCAGGAGAGGTTTATGGCTCGGATGAGAAATATCGAGCATTAATAAATGCTTCTCAAAATAAAAATATTTTATTCGTAAATAACTTTATTTCAGACGACCAAGTTTCCTTGTATTTTAGTGCAGCAGATTTATGTGTTTTACCCTATAAAACGGCAACTCAAAGTGGAATAAAAGCCATAGCCGATTCTTTTCAAATTCCTGTATTAATGACTAATGTTGGTGGATTAGCAGAATCAATTTTGCCTAACGAAACTGGTTTTGTAATTGAAAGCAATGAGCCAATTAAACTTGTAAGCCAAATCAAGTCAATATTCGAATCAGATTTTTTAGAGAAAGTAACTTCAAATTTAGAGCATGAAAAATTATCTGAAGTCAATAAATGGCATCTTTTTGCAGAGGATTTAATGAATTTCTGTAAAAAACTAAAATCTCAAAGATGATTCCAATTTCTATAATTCATTGATTCTTCTTTAATTTTCTTGACTTTCAAGAATGTAAATTCTATATTTGCACCCTTAATTTCATTTATAATACGAGAATTATGCGTTTAAAGGGGTTCTTTTGGTTTCTAACTATCACATTAATAGCTGTTTGCATTTATCAACTATCGTTTACTTGGGTTGCTTCAAATGTTGAAAATGATGCTGAAAAAACGGCGACTGCAATTGCAAACCAATTAAAAAAGAAAGCTGCAGAAACAGGAGATAGCACAGAGGTTAATGGGGTCTATGTTCATTTTGATACACCAGAGGGTTATGAGTTGGCTAAAGCTTCAATTATTAACAATATATTGAAGGATAAAAGCGAAGGCGATAAGGGAGTCTATCCACTAATTGGTTCCAGTTTTAAAGTTGTTAAAAAGCGCTCTCTTGCATTCGGTTTGGACTTAGTCGGCGGAATGAGTGTGACATTGGAAATTTCAATTCCTGAATTGGTTAAAAGTCACGCCAAGAACCCGCGCGATTTGAAGTTTGTAAAGCCTTTCGAAAAAGCAGTATACGTTCACAATTCTAAAGGAGGTGACTTCTTGTCTACCTTTATTGATTTCTATAAAAAGGCAAATGGAAACTTGCCTTTGAGTTACGCTTTAAAAGGTGAGGGCTTAGGAATCAAATCAACCGACGCGGAAGTTGAATCATATTTTAGAAAATTAGTCGCTTCGTCATTGGACGGTGTTGAACAAATTATGAGTCGACGGATAAATCAATTCGGAGTAGCTCAACCAAACATTCAAAAAGACCTTACATCTAACCGACTTTACATCGAACTTCCAGGTGTTCAGGATGAGAATACAGTTGCGCAAAAATTACAATCAACTGCAAATCTTGAATTTTTTGAAACGTACACGATGAGTATGGTTCAAACTCAATGGGCTGAAGCAGCCAATATTTCTCTTCGTGACGAGGTTAATGTTGAAGACCTGTTGGCTGATTCCGATTCAACGTCTGCAGATTCAAGTAAAGTAGATTCTTTGAAAAAAGGCAATGAGTCATTATCTCTTACAAACAATGCTGGGCAGAAAAAAGGATTGGCGCAATTACTTCAATCCCGCGGAAATTTAGATTTTGAAATGGGGTTTGCTTTTTCAGATGACAATCCTGAAAAAAATGACAAAGCGAAAATTGATGAAATTCTAAAACGTAAAGATGTGATGTCCGTTTTTCCTTCTGATTTAAAATTCATGTGGTCAGCACAACCAGAGGAAGTAAGCGAGAAAATTAAAAAGAAAGCATACATATTATATGCATGTCGCGTTCCAGAAGGCGGCAAAGCGCGCGTGAATGGTTCTCACATTGATAAAGCTCAGACAGGCTATGATCAGCGTGATGGTAAAATCACTGTTAACTTGGAGATGACTCCAGATGGTGCTGATGAATGGGGTAGAATGACTTCTGAGAATAAAGACCGTATTGTTGCCATTACAATGGATAACGTTGTTTACAGCGCTCCTCGAGTTATCAATGCAATCACAACTGGAAGCACACAGATTTCTGGAAATTTCACATTTGAAGAAGCAGAAGATCTTGCTGGACTTTTGAATGGTGGAGCACTTCCTGCACCTTGTGTGATAAAGGAATTACAAAAAGTTGGTCCAACAATCGGTAAGGAAAACTCACGAGCAGGATTGATTTCATTTGCTTTCGCATTCTTGGCGGTTCTTATTTACATGTATTTCTACTACGGAAAAGCAGGTTTAGCAGCGAATATCGCTCTGACAGTAAACGTTGTATTAATCTTTGGATGTCTTGCTTCTTTTGGAGCAGTATTAACGCTAGCAGGTATTGCAGGTATCGTTTTAACAATTGGTACGGCGGTAGATGCGAATATCTTGATATTTGAACGTATTCGTGAGGAACAAAATCGAGGATTGGACACAGCCGCATCTGTGGAGGTAGGTTTCAAAAAGGCTTTACCTTCAATAATTGATGCGAACGTAACACACTTATTAGTTGCGATTATTCTAAAAATATTTGGAACAGGCGAAATTGAGTCGTTTGCTACAACTTTGATCATCGGTATTTTCACTTCGATGTTCTCTGCAATTATCATTTCTGAATTAATCATCCATTCGTGGTTGGCGAAAAATCAACCAATTTCATTCAATACAAACTACTCAAAAGGTTTATTCCAGAATTTCAAATTTGATTGGGTTGGAAAAAGAAAGTATTTCTATATTTTCTCAATTACAGTAACAATTCTTGGGGTTGTCAGCTTATTTACGCGAAGTTTGAAACAAAGTGTTGAATTTACCGGTGGAAGAACGTTTGTTGTGAAGTTTGATAAGAAAGCGGATATCGAATACATCAGAGGTAATCTATCAAAAGTGTTCGTGGAAAATAAAGAAGTAGCATCCATCGATTTAAAAACTAAGTCGAACGACTACAACGTGGAAATCATCACTAACTATTTATTGAAGAAAGATGGTGCAAACGAAGAAGTAAATAAGAAATTAAACGAAGGTCTAACTGCTTGTAAAGATCGTATGGGTAATTACCAAGTTGTAGAATCAAGAAGTATCGCTGCATCTATATCCAGTGAGTTATGGACTTCTTCTGCAATTGCTATTTCGTTGTCTTTGGTTGCGATTTTTGCCTACATTTTATTGCGATTCGGTCACTGGCAATATTCCATAGGTGCGATTGTTGGTCTTGCGCATGATGCCTTCTTCGTAATCTCGATTTTCTCCTTGTTGCATGGTTACTTGCCGTTCAGTTTGGATGTGAATCAAGCATTTATTGCAGCGATACTAACGGTAATTGGTTATTCCATGAACGATACGGTAATTGTATTCGACCGTATTCGTGAGAACCTTCGAAAGAGTAGCCCCGATGATCACCATTATGAAATAATTAACCAATCGTTGAATACTACCTTGAGTAGAACGTTCAATACATCGATGATTTTATTCGTAGTTGTATTAATCATGTTCATTTTTGGTGGACCAGCAATCAAAGGATTCTTGTTCGCTCTATTGGTTGGAGTAATCATAGGAACTTATTCTTCCTTGTGTGTTGCTACACCAATCTTAATTGATTTCTCTAAGCGATTAAAAGCTTAACATAGAAAATATTTTTGAATGAAAAGCTGTCTGATAGGGCAGCTTTTTTTGTGCTTTAGCTCCAAACCTGTGTTCCTTCAGAGCAGTTCTTACAGATATCAATTTCTTGTCTGTTTTTTAAAATCGCATGACGAAAAGCTCGGTATTTATCCGATTTCCAAATTGATTTAAAGGAATTAGTGGTGATATTGCCCAAAACATGTTTTGCATCCTTATCGAAGCAACATGGAACTACTTTTCCATCCCACGTAAATACACTTCCCGACCACATTCGCCAACAGTGATTCCCGGGATTGCCTTTGATTTTATAGGTTCCATTTTTTTGTCTAACGTAACGGGAATATTTTTCATTTTCCGGCATCAAGGAATTTCCATGCTCGTAATCGTAAAGTTGAGCCGTTTTGATTCGAACTTCGTCAATTCCTATTTCACTCGCCAATTCAAACACTTGAGGAATTTCATGTTCGTTGGGCTTCACGGCGAGAAATTGAAAAATCAAATGAGGAGTCGATGATTGCAATTTTCTTTTCGCTGAAACCAACTGTTTACTCGCCTCAATAACTTTCGATAAGTTTCCGTAAACGCGATATTGCTCATAGGTTTCTTGCGTTAAACCATCAATGGAAATAATCAAACGATCCAACCCCGATTGAACAATTTCTTCCG
Source organism: Crocinitomicaceae bacterium (assembly GCA_040379905.1). GTDB lineage: Bacteria > Bacteroidota > Bacteroidia > Flavobacteriales_D > Crocinitomicaceae > UBA952. Next base: position 128 of record JBEIKF010000067.1, on the reverse strand, counting down.
CTTTTTTCTCGTCTATAAAATGAGCATTCGTAGAAGTTGAGGAATAAATTTTAGCCTGCTTCGCTTTTTTAATAAGATCCAAAAATTGTTGATGTAAAAACGGTTCCCCTTGAAAATAGTAGTTGATG
>JBEIKF010000066.1:0-7506 GCA_040379905.1 Crocinitomicaceae bacterium | reverse complement strand
TGTAGTTAATTACTTGCAAGATGATATTTGTAATGCTAATCAGCTATCGTTAAATACAACTTATACTTTTGGATGGTGTCCTGCTACACTTGAAGCGAATGAACCAAGCTCAAATGATATTCAAAATGCAGGATCCCTTTGGGCTAAATTTATTGCACCCACTTCGGGATCGGTTCAAGTTACCACAGATTTATCGGGAACAACTATTGGTACTTATTTTCAAGTTTATCATGCCGCAGATGGTATAAATTGCACCGATGGAATTCATCCCGTCACAGGTCAATTAATCAAAGATAAATTTGAATATCTTTCGCACATTGATTTTTCAGACGGAATCGATTTTCTTGGAGTTGATCCAGAAGGGGATATTACATTTGATGCATGCGATCCCGTCCCGTTAATCTCGTATCAAAAGTTAATTCCTGGTCAAACATATTTCATTCAGGTATGTGCTGATCAGGTAAATGATAATGGTTACTTTCAATTAAGGGTAAATGGATTTGGAGGAAATGGGCCTAATTTAGAAGATATACCCTGTCTTTCTTCAACTGTAATTTATAATTCAAATTCAATTTCATCTGCACAGAATAGTCCAGCTAGTGCTGTGCTAAATTTTGGTTGTGCTTTTGATGGTGGAAATAATGCAGCAGAAACTGGTCAAAGTAATACAACATCAAATCCTAATCAATACCATGCTTATGATTATCCGCACATTTCATTGGGAAATGCAACTATGAATGAAAGTGTTTGGTTAAATTTTATAGCCCCAAACAATGGAAGAATAGTTTTTGAAGCTGATTACCAGGATGCTTTGTATGGCGAGAGTTCTGCTTTGTTTGGATACGATGATCGCTTTGCACCTGGAATACCCTCAGATTATTTATGTTCCAATCTAAATTTTATAAAATCTGACGAAGGAGGTCCAAATTCTTTCTTAGGTGGAGATCCGAGTGCTTTGATCAAAGTAGCATGCCTAGAACCTGGTTATGATTATTTCGGAATGGTTGACCCATCGGATGCAATTACTTTTTTGAGTGCTCAAAGTATCAAATCATGGGTTTATGACCCAAGTATTGTTGATCCAACTCTCAATCCTCCCGGGAACGATATTCTTTGCCTTACATTGCAAAACCAACTATATGAAGTCCCTGTTATTCTTGCAGGAACTAATCCAACTTTTCAAGCAGTAGCGGGAACCAATGTTCTAGCCTGTCAAGAATATCTAGCGGGAGAACCAAATATAAATCAAATACCTAGTAACTGTGCGAATCAAACCGTATGGCATTATTTCACCGCACCTCCTTCTGGAGCAGTTGAGATAAGCCTTCGGGCATACATTGGTTTAGATACACTTCGGTTTAATGTTTTTGAATTGCTAAATGGAACGAGCTGCTATGGAGGATTGGCACCTGCAACTTTCACAACAAACGGCACAAGGTTTTCACCTATAATAACACCACTTTTAAGCGGTTCAGCAACAAGTTCGGGACTTCAAACTTCCCTTTGTTGTTTAGAAACTGGCAAAATATATGCTATACAGTTAGATGGCGGTTCTGCCGGCGATGAAGGACTTTATATCATTGAATATATCAAAGAATTAGATTCAGATGCTGGAGATATCGCTGCATTAATTTCAAACGGCCAATACACAAGTATTTTATCTGGAGACACCGCGTTTGTATGTTATGGTGATACAATTATTCCCTCCATACTTTTAGACGGATTAGGAAATTCAACCCAAAATATTCCAAGTTGCATAAACCCAGGTTTTGTTATTCATAACACTGTTAATGTGCCTGACCCTGTTTATAACTCCGGTTTTACATTTATTGATTCGATTCAATCTAATGGCTTCTTCGTTAATAATTCAGATGGGTCAGGGTCCTTTGGAAATGCCGTTTTCAATTCAATCTATTATCTATCCCCAGCTGCCGATTTTTCATCAAATTGGGGAAATTTTTCTTGTCCTACATCAACCCTTGAAAATGGAGTTCCAATAGTATTTCTTTCTCCGCTTTTAGTTAATTCCTCCTACAACAATTCAACTTGCACGATGACAATGAGTTTTTCAGGAGGTTTTGCAGATTTTTCTGGTCAAACAATTCCGTTTCATATTGATAATCCATTCGGTCAAGAAATCTATTCAGGCACACTAAATCAAGGTGGCATTTTTTCAACAATTGCAGCTATTGCAGGAACATATACGATTTCAGTTAACGACAATTTTTGCCCAGTTGTATTTACAATTGATGCCTCAGGTTGCTCAAATCCTTGCTCTCCAGTTAACGTTCCAATTGTTGTAAATATCTGTGAAGGAGATAGTGTTTTTGTTGCAGGCGCTTTTCAAAACACGAATGGAATATACATTGACAGTTCAATTACATTTAATGGTTGTGATTCAATAATCACTACAACTTTAATTGTGCATGATAATCCGACTTATAGTTTTCAAAATTTCACAGTTTGCGAAGGGGAATCAATTGTGGTAAATGGAAACTTCTATAATCAAAATGGACAATTTCAAGATACCTTAGTTGGATTATACGGTTGTGATAGCATATTGACAACTAGTCTTTTCGTCATTACTCCGGTGGTTGTTAATCAACAAGCATATATCTGTCAAGGAGAATCCTATTTGTTTAACGGAATTGATTATTCAAATGAAGGAGTCTATTTTGACTCCACCAATACAATCTTAGGATGTGATTCAATCAACGTATTAAGTCTTTTTATTAAAGAAGACTATCAAACTTACCTGTTTGACACAATTTGCCTTGGATCCAATTATTACTTCGCTTACGATTCGCTGAGTAATTCTGGAACATATACTTGGCCATTGTTGAGCGATAATGGCTGCGATTCGACGATTGTTCTGAATTTATATGTTGACAATTGCGATGAAATCACCTTATATGCGCCAAATTCATTTACACCAGATGGTGACGGTTTAAATGATTTGTGGTATCCTATAATTCGAAATTCCAAGTCATTGAAGTATTCAATTTATAATAGATGGGGAGAAAAAATAGTAGATTCATCTGAACATCCTTGGGATGGTACATACAACGGAATGGATTGCCCTATCGGGGTATACACTTATGTTGTTAATTATACCGACAATAGTAATTTAGCGAATCAAATCAATGGATATATAAGCCTGATACGTTAGAGACCTTTATAAATCGCGGAAAATAAATTCGAGAGTTATCTAAAACTATATTTTTTTAACTAATTTTAACCTTCATTTTAATCTTAAAGATAAACTTTATGGCAAAAATATATTTTCGATTTTTATTATTCATTGGTATTGTTTTATTTTATTCTTCGTCTGTAATATTCGGCCAGGCGACTATTAAAGTCACTGTTACATCGGTTCAAACCTCATCTAGTGTTGATTGTGACAACTTATTGTTCGATATCACTGGAGCTAGTGATTTTGTTTGGGAATATACTGCAACGGATAATACGCTTGGCTATACAAATAACAATCCTGCGCTTTTTGGTGTTTTTGATTTTAATTATACGAATACATCGGGCAATGGACCAATTAATTTTGCAGCAAACGCCTTGTTTTTTGATCGTCAATACATATGCCCTTTGGATGTGCCATCCTCAATAAATTTAGCCTGGGAAGCCTATGAAAATGATGATGCAGGAAATTATGATATTGTTGGTAATACGGATGGAGCAACTGGGTTGCAAAATGTAACTATGGCAGTTCCTGGAGCAACTGGCTCGGCTACTTATAGTTTTACGGCTAGTGGATCAGCGGGTTGTCCATCAGCAGTTAATTACACAATAAACTTGACTGTTCAGCGTATCGATTTTGCTCCAACTGTCCAAATCCTTGCTGATAACATTTGTGATGCACCTTTGTTTAATACTAACACGTCATACAATGTTGCGTTATGTCAAAGTAATACGTTAGAGCCGAATGAACCGAGAGCGGGAGATGTAAATTCAAATCAATCTTCAGCTTGGTTTCGTTTTGTAGCTCCTAATTCTGGTTCTGTTGAGATTTCTACAGACAATGGAGGGACTGAAATCGGTACGTACTTTCAAATTTATCATGCAGCAGATGGTAGCTCTTGTGCGACAGGTTTACAACCATTAACAGGGGCGGTTGTTAAAGATAAATTTGAGTACCTTTCTCATATTGAGTTTTCAGATGGTATTGATGCACTCGGACTGGATCCCGAAGCCCAACTATCTCTTAATGCGTGTGACCCTCTGCCTCTAATTAGTTATCAAAAATTGATTGCTGGCCAAACTTATTATGTGCAGTTAACCGGTGACGGAGACGCCGCTGGTTTAGTTGAGGTAAGAATAAATGATTTGGGAGGTGGTCCTGCAGGAGATACCGAGGATATTCCTTGCCTTTCTTCAACAGTTACCTTCGGTCAAAATCCTATTTCTTCAGCTGCTAGTAACCCAGAAACTGTCGTTCTTGACTTTGGATGCGCATATGATGGAGGTAATGATTACGCAGAAACCGGTGCACCTCATACTGACAATAACCCGATTCACTATCATGCTTATGATTATGATCATAATAATCCAACAATTAATAATCCTGTCGTGAATGAGTCTGTTTGGTTAAATTTTAAAGCACCAAATAGCGGTAGAATTATTTTAGAATCAGATTATCAAAGCGCTTTATATGGTGAAAACAATGCGTTATTTGGATACGATAAACGTTTCTCTCCTGGAGTGCCGACGGATTATTCTTGTGCAAACCTTGAATTTTTAGGCGCGGATGCTGGTGGTACGAATAGCTTCTTGGGGGGTGGTGATATAAGCGCTCTTATTGATCAACGTTGCTTAGAACCTGGATACAACTATTATGGAATGGTTGACCCATCTGACAACTTAACGCCATTGAGTTCACAAAACATTAAAAATTGGGTTTTTGATCCCAGCGTATCAGACCCAACTTTAAACTCACCAGGAAATGACATCCTATGCTTAACTCTCCAAAACTCATTATATGAGGTACCGGTTATTCTTGCTGGTACTAATCCAACTTTTCAAGCTGTTGCAGGATCGAATGTTTTTGCTTGTCAAGAATATTTAGCAGGAGAACCAAATGCAGCCACTAATCCAACGAACTGTGCAAATCAAACTGTTTGGCATTATTTTACTGCGCCCCCATCCGGAGCAGTAGAGTTAAGTATTCGTGCATACATCGGGATGAATTTACTTCGATTTAATGTATTCGAATTATTAAATGGAACAGATTGTTATGGAGGATTAGGTCCTGCTACATTTACGCAAGATGGGACAAGAAATACACCAATTGTAACGCCAATAATATCGGGAACAGCTGGTTTTAATGGAACACAAACATCTGCTTGTTGTATGGAACCTGGTAAACTTTACGCCATACAAATTGACGGCGGAGCGGCTGGAGATGAAGGTCAATATATTATTGAATATATTCAAGAAATTGATAGTGACGCAGGTGATATTTATGTTGAATTAGCAAATGGAGATAGTTTGACGAATGCTCAACTGGATACCGCTTTTGTTTGCTTTGGTGATGCCTTCACTCCTGGAATTACTGTTAACGGAATTGGTGAATCAACTCAAAGCCTGCCTAACTGCTTGTCACCGGGTTACGTAATCCATCAAGTTCAAAATTTACCGGACCCGATAGCAAACACAGGGTTCAATAACGCATACATCGATACATTAATTGGTTTAAATGGAACCTACACAAACAATGGTGATGGAAGTGGTACATTTGGTAACCCGCAATTTAATACGTTGTATTATATATCGCCTGCAGGAGATATTACTGCTGATTGGGGAGATTTCACATGTGGAACTTCCACAGTTTCAGCTGGTTTGCCAATTGTGTTCTTACAACAATTAAACGCAGTATTCAACTACGACAATGCAACTTGTACGGCAACCTTCTCCGCTACAGGAGGTTTGAATGGATATTACGCCAATCCATATTCATATGCAATTACTAGCCCATCAGGCTCGGTTGTTTCAAGCGGAACTTTATCACCAGGTGTAAGTAATTCATACATCGGATCAGAAGCGGGAATTTATACGGTTCAAATTAATGATGGCGCATGTCCACAAACATTTACATTCGACGCAACAAATTGCAATAATCCTTGTACACCAACTACTACTAATGTCAATTTAGCAATATGTGATGGTGAATCTATTTTATTAGGTGGCGTGCTTCAAACCGAATCGGGAATTTACTCAGATGTTTTCATAACCGCTCAAGGTTGTGATAGTACCGTAATAACAACACTTTCAATCAATCCGGTTGACAAAGTGACAAAAGAACATGATTTATGTCCTGGAGGCTCAATTCAAATTGGATCAAGTGTTTACTCATCTCAAGGCGTTTATGTTGACACACTTCAAGCAATAACAGGATGTGATTCAATTGTTACGTCAATCGTATTCATGCTTCCGGTAATTAAAACAAATACAAATGCAACAATTTGTGCAGGATCTACTTATTCTTTCAACGGAACTCAACTTAGTTCTGAAGGAGTTTATCAAGATACTTTAGCAACAGCTGAGGGTTGTGATTCAATTGTAGTGTTATCTTTATTTGTAACCCCACCGAACACAAGTTATGAAGTTGCAGAAATTTGCATCGGAAAAGTTTATGAATTCGGAAATCAAACATACATTGAAAGCGGAATTTATCAAGATACAATTCAAACTGCTGCAGGATGTGATTCAATTTCTATACTCGAACTTTCTGTTATTGATTGTGAATTCCAAATTAGTAATATCTTAACTCCTAACGACGATGGACAAAACGACACTTGGCGAGTTAGCGATTTATCGAAAATAGCTGATTGTAATGTAACTATCTTCAATCGTTGGGGTGAACCTGTATATACAACAACTAACTACCAAAATGATTGGGGAGGAACTCGGGATGGTGAACCACTGCCAGATGGCGTATATTTTTATGCTATCAAATGTTCTGATAAAGAGTTTACAGGATCAATTAATTTGTTGAGATTTAAAAAATAAGTAAAGTCATGAAAAAAAGAGTATTAGCTATCGCAGTTTCATTTGTTTCGTTGACTTTAACTGCTCAACAAACACCCCAAAGTAACGTTTATGGTTACAACAAATATTCGATTAACCCTGCTTATGTTGGTTTGAATAATTGTACAGAAATTAATTTTTCACACCTCAACCAATGGGTAAAAATTGAAGGTGCACCGTTGACCAGTTTGGTCAGTGTAAATAGTCGTGTTGGTAAATCACTTGGTTTGGGTGGACAAATTCTAATTGACAAAATTGGAATGTTACAACAAGTATCTGGCCTCGGCACTGTTTCCTATGGTTTGAATTTCGGAGAACACAATATCAGACTTGGAGTTTCAGTTGGTTACAATCAATATTGAGTTAACCCTTCATCTGCTATAGCTTTTGACAACCAAGACCCTATTGTAAATGGTGGCTTACAATCTGCAGGTGCATTGAATACTGAAATTGGATTGTCATACATTTGGA
>JBEIKF010000065.1:0-7548 GCA_040379905.1 Crocinitomicaceae bacterium | reverse complement strand
GAATCCTTTACTTCAACACGTTTGATTGCGCTAAAATCTCTTTTATCGCCCGGATAACTGTTTTGTGGAGATAGATTTAACATTGTTTTCTGTTTTGATATTCATTATAATTTCCTGTAAAAACTATTTTCCCTTCCTTTAGCTCAATGATGCGATCACTGATTCGGTGTATTTCATCTTCAAAACTTGCCATTAAAATAGTAGCGTTTGTTTGCTTGTTTATTTTATCAACCATGAACTTCATTTGAAATTCATTCATTCCTGAAGTAGGGTCTTCCAAAAGCATCAAACTTGGATTTGATACGATTGCGCGAGCATAGAGCAAACGTGTAGCAATGTCTGCCGGCAACATATTTCTTTCAGGATTGATTACTGCATTGTATTTATCTGCAATCTGATCAACAAATGGACCTAAATCAAGGCTAGTAGCAATTTGGGAAACCATTTTTAAATCCACCTCTTCTCTGCCGAAAGCAATATTCTCATAGATAGATGCGTTCACAAACTGATCTTGCGAAAGCAGCGTTCCAATTTGATCACGATAAGAATTTTTATCAAGATTTGAAATTGGAATGTCATTGAATGAAATTGTTCCTTTTTGAAAATCATACATTCCAGAAATCAAACAAAAAAGCACATTTGTCGATAAACTTGAATCAGAAACAAAACAAACACGCTCGTTCGATTTTATGCCAACGGAAATATCCTCAAGAATTGGCGTTTGATAATTCGTAAAAGAATAAGACAAGTCCGAAATTTTCAAATCTATTCCATTATTCAAATTTTCAAATTCTGCGCCCGAAACTTTTTCCAATGACAAATCAGTAACCTGCCCGATTTTCTCAATGGAAGTAAAAACATCATAAAAGACTTCCAAACTCAAAATCAATTTTTCCACAGAATTTAAAATGAGTAATATAATGATTTCAGCAGCAACAAACTGACCAATATTCATCTGCTGATTTAAAACCAAAAGTCCACCAACAATTAAAAGCGCCAAGGCAATAACCACTTTAAATACAATCAAATAACCATATTGCTGAACTAATATCTTAAAATGTTTCTCGCGAGCAGACAAATAATTATTGACGAGTTTATTCGTTTGATTTAAATTAAAAAGGCTAAAACCAGCCATTTTGAAACTTAGTCTTGCTTGCGTGATTTCATCCAACCAATTTGCTATTTTGTATTTATAGGTGGATTCCTCCATGCTTGAGTTGAATGCTTTTTTAGATGTTACTCGTATTATAACAATTAACAACAAAATCAAAACTAGTCCGAGAAAAATAAAAAAGCTGTGATAAAATGATAGCAATATCAAACCAAAAACAATTTGTAGAATGGCGGCTGATGAGTCAATTAAAATTTTTGAAAGTCCCTTCTGAATGGTTAATGTGTCAAAAAATCGATTTGTTATTTCTGGCGTATATCGTTTTAAAAGGAGCTCCATTTTCATCTTAGGAATGCGCTCTGAAAATTCAAAAGCCGAGCGCGTAAAAATACGTTGTTGCAAATTCTCTGTTATTCGCAATTGATAAATATTCAATACTCCCGAAAATCCAACTGCAATCACAACTAATCCGACCAACACAAACCAAGAGGTACTGATTTGACCAAGCTGAATAAAATTGATGATCATTTGAATTCCGAGCGGCAAACCAAGTGATAGAATTCCACTGAAAACAGCAAAAATGTAAACGTTCCTAATCTCCTTATAATCGGGAGAAAGAAGCGCCCAAAAACGACTTATTACGGATACTTTACTCATTTATCAATACTTTAAACACTAAATCTTTATAAAACTGCTCTACTGAATCTAAACCAGGCGTTTGGTTTGTCAAACCAGGCAGATGTGCTTCAAAAAAACGCTGTTGGTTACTTCCTTCAATCATAGCGGAAACAAGCATATTCGGATAGGGATACTTTGGGTTTACTTCCAATATTATTTCCGAAACACGTTTAACGATGGATTTGTAAACAGAAAATGCCCCTTCTTTGTTTTCGACATCTACCTCTTTAGTCATGATAACCTTAATCGATTCATTCATGACAATTTTCTTGAGTGGAGCTTCAAAAAGATCAATTACCTCTGATTCCGATTCAGGAAGAGACGTTAAAATATGAACCGCTCTTGATAATCGCTCCTTGGAATCCTGAATATTCGCTGTTTCAAAAACCAGTCGATATTCAATGAAACTCCAATACCAATTTATAAGATAAAACGTCAACTTCTGCTTACTTTCGAAATAACGATAAATAGACGCCTCGGTAGAATTAATTTCAGTAGCTAATTTTTTGAATGTAAAATGCTCAAATCCCAATTCATCAATAAGTATAATACTTTTCTTAAGAATTTTTTCACCCAATTCAGAAGTATATGGATCCTTTAAATAGAGTTTTGGATTAACCTGAATTTTGATTTGAGATAATATTGCTTTCAAAACTTAAACAGTTGTGATTGCAAATATAATAGTAATACTATTAATGTAAAATAGTGATTATATTAAATTAACAAAATGAATTCAATCCGGATGAACGTTTTCCAGCATAATATCAACGATGTCATCTAAACCGAAGCTATGTTGCCATCCCCAATCTTTATTGGCTGCGCTATCATCAATCGAATTGGGCCAACTATCTGCAATTGCTTGACGAAAATCAGGAACATAGGTAATTTCAAAGTCGGGAACTCGTTTTTTTATCGAGTCTGCAATTTCAAGAGGTGAAAAACTCACACCAGCTAAATTGTATGCGGAACGTTCTTGAATCCGTTCTGAAGGAGCTTCCATTAATTCAATTGTGGCTCGAATGGCATCATCCATGAACATCATTGGAAGCGTTGAATCTTCGGACAAAAAACTGACAAATTTTTTCGTGGATTTAGCTTTGTAAAAAATGTCAACGGCATAATCTGTTGTACCTCCACCTGGCTTACTTTTATATGATATCAATCCAGGGTATCTGATACTTCGTACGTCAACTCCGTATTTTTGAAAGTAATACTCGCACCAACGCTCACCCGCTTGCTTGGAAATTCCATAAACCGTAGTTGGTTCCATGGTTGTATGCTGTGGTGTTTTATTTGGAGGTGTTGTTGGTCCAAAAACAGCAATCGAACTAGGCCAGAAGATTTTATCGACATACTTTTCTTTTGCAAGATCTAAAATCGTAAAAAGTCCTTCCATATTCAAGCGCCAAGCAAAATCTGGATTTTTCTCAGCAGTTGCGGAAAGTAAGGCTGCTAAAAGGTAAACTTGTTTGATTCCATTTTCGATTATGTAAGACCTAACTGCTTCACGATTTAAAATATCTAATTGGGCATAGGGGCCACCCTCCAAAAGTGGAGGACAATTTTCTAATAGGTCTGAAGCGACAACATTAAGGGATCCATGTTTCTCGCGTAACGCAGTCACCAACTCAGTTCCGATTTGACCTCCAGCTCCAATGACAATAATTTCAGGCATGCAATTATAAGTTAATTGACAAATTTAACTTTCTACATTAATCGTTCAACAAAAAATTAAAAATTCAAGCGAAAAATTCAAAAGATGACTAAAATCATTATTTTAGATGTCGTAATGTTTTACTTTTGCCATTAATATGCTTTGGATCGATTTAAACCTGCTAATTAAACAAATTCTCAAAAGAAATCCTGAATGATTTTAACCTCAAAACCCAGTGAGAATTGTAAATTATTTTAAATCAATTAAATTATGCCTTTTTATCAAAAATTAGGGAATATCCCCCATAAACGACATACCGTGTTCAGGTCACCAAATGGTGCTATTTACCACGAACAGCTTTTCGGAACAATAGGATTTGATGGCATGTCGAGCTTGCTTTATCACATTCAGCCACCAACTGTCGTAAAAGAAATTCGCAGTCAACGAAATATCGCTCCTGAAATTGCCATTGAGAAAAATATGAAGATGCGTTCACTTCAAGGATTTCAAGTCGTTCCAAAAGATGATTACCTTGAAAGCAGAATACCCGTTTTAGTTAACAACGATTGTTACATCGAGTTGGCAGCTCCGAAAAAATCGATGACTGATTATTTCTACAAAAACGCTGACGCTGACGAGGTTATTTTCATTCACAAAGGAACAGGAAAATTAAAAACGCAACTTGGAAACATAGATTTTTCATATGGTGATTATCTTGTTATTCCTCGAGGTATGATTTATCAGATGGAATTCCAAACGGAAGAAAACCGATTATTTATAATTCAATCTTTTCATCCGATATACACGCCGAAAAGATACCGAAACTGGTTCGGGCAATTATTAGAACATTCTCCTTTCTGCGAGCGGGATATTCGTCCGCCTCATGAATTGGAAACCCACGACCAAGAAGGGGATTTCGTTATAAAAATCAAAAAACAAGATGAGCTGTACGAGTATGTTTATGCGCATCATCCCTTTAATGTTGTTGGTTGGGATGGGTTCAAATATCCATATGCCTTTTCAATTCATGACTTTGAGCCGATAACGGGACGCGTTCATCAACCACCTCCTGTTCATCAGACCTTTGAAACAAGTGCATTTGTGATTTGCTCTTTTGTACCAAGGCTTTATGACTATCATCCGGATTCAATTCCCGCGCCATATAACCACAGCAATATTGATTCGGACGAAGTACTTTATTATGTAGATGGTGACTTCATGAGCCGAAACAACGTTGATAAAGGTCAAATTACCTTACATCCTGCTGGAATTCCACATGGGCCGCATCCCGGAGCATATGAGCGGAGTATAGGCAAAAAGGAAACCGAAGAACTTGCCGTAATGGTAGATACTTTCAAGCCACTCAAAATAACTAAACAAGCTTTGGGTATCGAACAGACTGATTACGCAAAATCTTGGATTCATTAAATTTTTAATATTTTACTATGTCAGAAGAAATAAAAAAACAAGTAGCCAATGTTGAATATGGTCTTGAAAAAATATTTGAAGGAGCGGAAGATTTCCTTCCCCTTTTAGGGACCGATTACGTTGAATTTTATGTCGGAAACGCGAAGCAATCTGCTCATTATTATAAAACAGCATTTGGATTTCAGTCTCATGCCTATGCAGGATTAGAAACTGGATTGAAAGATCGCGTTTCTTATGTTTTGAAACAAGACAAAATCCGTTTGGTATTAACTACCGCATTGAAAAGTGATTCACCGATTGGAGAACATGTTAAAAAACATGGAGACGGTGTAAAAGTAATAGCGCTTTGGGTTGACGACGCAAAAAAATCTTGGGAAGAAACTACCAAGCGAGGTGCCAAGTCCTTTATGGAACCTACTCTTGAAAAAGATGAAAACGGAGAAGTGGTTCGCGCTGGAATTTACACCTACGGAGAAACGGTTCATATGTTCGTTGAACGTAAAAATTATAACGGACCTTTTTTACCCGGCTTCCAGAAATGGGAATCGGATTACAATCCAACTTCTACAGGTTTAAAATTCATCGACCACATGGTCGGTAATGTTGGTTGGGGCGAAATGAATACTTGGGTAAAATGGTATGAGGATGTGATGGGATTTGTTAACTTCTTGTCTTTTGACGATAAACAAATTCATACGGAATATTCGGCGTTGATGTCGAAAGTAATGTCCAATGGAAACGGTCGTATTAAATTCCCAATTAATGAGCCAGCAGAAGGTAAAAAACGGTCTCAAATTGAAGAATATTTGGATTTCTACGAAGGTTCTGGTGCTCAACACATTGCAGTTGCGACGGATAACATCATTGAAACAGTTAGGCAATTAAGAGCAAGAGGTGTTGAGTTTCTTTCTGCACCTCCGCAAGCTTATTATGATGAAGTTCCAGGAAGATTAGGCGAGCACATGAGCATGATGAAAGAGGACATCAACGAACTTATGTCACTTGGGATTTTGGTCGACGCAGATGAAGAAGGGTATTTGTTACAAATTTTCACGAAGCCAGTTGAAGATAGGCCAACGCTGTTTTTTGAAATCATCCAACGAATGGGAGCAAAAGGATTTGGCGCTGGCAACTTCAAAGCCCTATTTGAGTCCATCGAACGTGAGCAGGAAAAAAGAGGAACATTATAATTCACTCTTTCAAAGTATAATCAGGCTGTCTAATTAGACGGCCTTTTTTACTTACTCAAATTCCGAGCTCTTTTTCCCAATGTTCATTTAAAAGAACAATAAGTTTTCTCGACATATTGTTAAAGAATCGTTTTGTTCGATATCCACCAATCCAATTTATTCCTCGAATAGCGTTCGTAATGAAAATCTCATCTGCAGCCAATAGGTTTTGGGGAAGAATGGCGCATTCATATACTTTTATCCCATGGCTTATCGCCAAGTTAATCACTTGCATTCTCATAGTTCCGGCCAAACATCCTTCATCCAGCCCTGGAGTGTACAAAACCCCATTACTTACCACAAAGAAATTGCAACTTGATGTTTCTAAAATGTTACCGCGATCATTACTGAGAAATAAATCATCCAAACCTTTCTCTTTCGCTGATAGCGCAGCCATTACGTATGTAATTCCCGCCTTGGTTTTATAATTTGAAAGAAAATTTTTTTGAAGCTTAATGTCCTGATAAATATCAACCTCAAGTCCTTTTGCATTCAATTCAAAATGATTCACGTCGTAAGGATATACCTCAATGTAAAATGTCGATTCGTTTGAATCAGGCAAATAAGCGCCTCCGGGCACTCTATCCAATGACAAGCGACACCTCCCCCCTTCTTGAATTTCAGATTTTTGAATTAGTTCTTCGATTTTATCTCGAAAAAAATCTGATGTATAATAAGAGGCAGTTCGCATTTTTATTACGTGGGCCCCATTCAGCATCCGTTTAATGTGATTCTCCAAATTCAATGGTTTTCCACTCATTATGCGAATGCTTTCAAAAACCCCATCTCCATATAAATGACCTCTGTTGCCAGGATGGATTGTTGGCGCATCATTGGGAAGGATTGTCCCATTATTATTTACATACAATACTGCCATTTCTAAAAAATCAATTCAAAAAACTGTTTACCCTTTTCAATGTCCAAAAATAATACATAAAGCACGCCAAACAAAGCTCCACCAATGTGTGCATCATGAGCAATTCCCGTTCCTCCTCTACGCAAAGCAAAAAACTCGATAAGCAAATATATTGGACCAAAAAGATATGCTGGAATTGGAATAGGTATGAACATGATCATCAAACTCATTGTTGGATTCCAAATAATTGAAGCAAAAATAACCGCTGACACGGCACCAGAAGCACCTAAACTCCGATAAGAGGGATTATCTTGATTTCGAAAATAAATGACCAAAGCAGAAGCTAATCCTCCGAGAAAATAGAGCAAAATAAAATGAGTTGTGCCAATTACAAACCCATAACTAAAATTCAGTTGTTGTTCAAACATTGAACCAAGTGAGTAAAGTGAAAGCATATTAAAAGCCAAGTGTGTAATGTCGGCATGAATAAAAAGATGGGAGGCAAATCGGTAAAATTCTCGATTTCGTTTAACTGTGTATGGTATAAACAAGAAACGTTCTTTCAAATGAGAACTCTGAAACGCCTGCCAAG
>JBEIKF010000064.1:0-7597 GCA_040379905.1 Crocinitomicaceae bacterium | reverse complement strand
GGATTGAGGCTAATTCAGCTTTCAAAGCTCAATTTATTTTTAATAAGTTTAATTTGAATTGTTTCGCGGATGATACGGGATTGGAAATCGAAGCTTTGAATGGTAAGCCAGGAGTTCACTCCGCCCGTTATGCTGGAGAGGAAAAAAATGCCGAGTCAAATATGAATCTGGTTTTAAAAGAGTTGTATCAAATCTCCAATCGAAAAGCTCGATTTAAAACCGTCATTACCTTGATAATACATGGTGAACAACTTCAATTTGAAGGAATTGTAAATGGACAAATCATTTCAGAAAAGAGAGGAAATAATGGTTTTGGCTATGATCCGATTTTTATTCCTGAAAATGAATCAAAGACTTTTGCCGAAATGGATTTAAGTGAAAAGAATAAATATAGTCATCGAGCTAGAGCGTTAGAAAAGATGATAGCGTTTTTAAGTCAGAAGTTAGAGATTTAATCTAAATTTAATTTGCTTCAATAATAAAATGAGACAATTACTATTTTTCGTTTTCATATTATTTTCGTTAAAATTTAATGCTCAAGTTTGGGTTAATCCCAATGCCGTATGGTCTTTCGACTATTCGGGAATCTCAGAAGGTGGAACTTTTCGATGGAGGTATACACATGATTCCTTAATTCAAGGCAGAACAGTTCAAGTATTAAAATGCGAAAAACATCAATTTGTATTGGATCAATTTGGGCAAATGCATGGCAATTTGCAGGATTATGGAAATCGCTACACATCGGTTTCAGGTGATACAGTTTTTTATTTAAAAAACGATCAATTTTATGTGCTCTACAATTTCGGAGCTAACATCGGAGATCAATGGATTATTGCCGAAAATCCAAACGCTGATTTTTGTAACCCCATTTCTAGCGTGCAAGTTATTGATACGGGTTCGGTCTTAATTAACGGTCAAATGAAAAGGACTATCAAGCTAGAAACTTTAACAACTGGTGAATTTGGAATAGACGGTATGGCCGTTGAAGGCATTGGTTTAGTTTCAGGTTCCTCAAACTTTGGAATATTTCCGGGAGGAAGAGATTGTCCAGGAAGCGGAATAATAACTGAATGGTATATGATAGATTTTAGGTGTTTTTCAGATGATGTGATTTTATCCTATAATCCGAGTAGTGTTGATTGTAATTACCTAACTGTTTCAATTGATGAAAGTGATTTAGAATTATTCAATATTTCCCCAAACCCATCAAATGGAATTGTAAAAATTGATAATGTAACGTGTAAAACAGAAATAAGATTGACTGATTTATCAGGAAAAATTGTTTTGGTTGAAAATATTTCACCCGGGCAAAATTCGATTGATTTGAATAATTTATTGGATGGAACTTATTTTATCGAAATCGGTAACAAAAGAGCAAAAATTTCAAAAATTAATTTCTGAATTAACGATATTTTTACAGACATTCTATTAGAATTGGTAAATTCGTATTTAATCATCCAATGACACAAATCGACCGTCTTCGTTTAGCCCAATACGGGAATCTTGAATTACTTGCCAAGCAAGTGGTCGAGGGATTTATTACAGGTTTACACAAGAGTCCTTTTCACGGGTTTTCTGTTGAGTTTGCCGAACATCGTTTGTATAATACTGGAGAATCTACCCGCCATATCGATTGGAAACTTTATGGTCGTACGGAAAAAATGTTTACCAAAAAATACGAGGAGGAGACGAATCTACGATGCCAGATAGTGATTGATAGCTCAAGTTCCATGTATTTTGAAAAGGACGATATTTCAAAATTTGAGTTCTCAGTATATGCCGCGGCAAGTTTGATAGAACTTTTGAAACGACAGCGAGATGCAGTTGGACTTACGTTTTTTAATGAGAAAATAGAACTTCATACCCAGGCGAAGTCTTCTCCAGCGCATCATCGTTTTCTTTTTAGTGAATTGGAAAAACGATTTCATCACTATCAAGAAGATAAACGAGTTACGACAAACACCATTCAAGTATTACATGATATCGCAGAATTGACACATCGGAGAAGTTTGGTTGTTGTTTTTTCGGATTTAGTCGATGATCCGGCTCGGATAGATGAATTGTTTCAAGCGTTGAATCACCTAAAACATAATAAACATGAGGTAATTCTTTTTCATGTGGTAAATCAGTCTTTGGAAGTTGATTTTAACTTGGAAAATAGGCCTTATCAACTTATTGATATGGAGACAGGTGAAAAGATGCGGTTACAACCGGCTGAAGTGAAAGCGAAATATGTGGAAGGAATCCAAAACTATTTCAACGAAATCAAAATGCGTTGTGCAAATTACCGAATTGATTTTATGCCCGCACCAATCGCATCAGGTTATAACCAGGTTTTATTGGAATTTCTTTTAAAAAGACAAAAAATGGTTTAAAAGGAACCAGCTGTCATTCCTTGAAAATAATCTTAAGTGCTTTGTCTGATTTGTCGTACCTTTGCGGTCAATTTAATTAAATGTCACACAAATCCGGATTTGTAAATATCGTTGGAAGTCCAAATGTTGGTAAATCAACCCTAATGAATCGTTTGGTTGGGGAAAAACTTTCCATTGTTACATCCAAGGCACAAACGACAAGACACCGAATTTTAGGAATTGTAAATGATGAGAATCATCAAATCGTTTTTTCTGATACACCAGGTGTTGTAAATGCAGCATACAAGATGCACGAGATCATGATGGATTATGTGAATGCATCATTGAAAGACGCTGACGTTTTACTTTTCATAACTGATACCTTTGAATCGGAAATGAACCACAAGGAAACCCTTGAGAAAATTAAGAAGTTAAAAGTTCCTGTTCTTTGTCTTATAAATAAAATTGACCTTTCAAATCAAGAAAAACTTACTGAACGAGTTCTCTATTGGCAGGAGCAACTTCCTGATGCAATCATTTTTCCAATTTCCGCTTTACACGATTTCAATATCGATCAGGTTTGGAGTCGAATTTTAGAGTTGATTCCTGAAAATCCGCCATATTATGACAAAGAGGAAATTTCAGATCGACCAATGCGCTTTTTTGTTTCTGAAATCATTCGAGAGAAAATTTTTCTTCATTGTCAAAAGGAAATCCCCTACAGTTGTCAGATAGAAATTGAAGAATACAAGGAAGAAGGTTTGATGACTAAAATTCGCGCTTTAATCATAGTGGAACGAGATTCACAGCGAGGAATTATCATTGGTAAAGGAGGGGAAATGTTGAAGCGAATAGGTAGAGAGGCTCGAATTGAAATAGAGAAATTTACTGGAACGAAAGTATATCTTGAAAATTACGTTAAGGTTGACAAAGATTGGCGATCAACTGAAGCAAAATTGAAACGTTACGGTTATTAGGTAACGAATTTAAAAAGAATCAAATGGGAAATATTGTTGCGATTGTGGGAAGACCAAATGTGGGAAAATCGACTTTATTTAATCGGTTAACGGAATCTCGTGATGCCATTGTGAAGGAAGTTAGCGGCGTTACACGTGACCGAATTTATGGCAAAGGGGAGTGGAATGGGTATCAATTTTCTGTAATTGATACAGGAGGTTATGCTAAAACTCACGAGGATATTTTTGAAGGAGAAATTCGTAAACAAGTAGAAATTGCAATCCAAGAGGCAACTGTAATTGTTTTTATGGTTGATGTCATGACAGGAATTGTCGAAATGGACGAAATTGTTGCTCAATTATTAAGAAAATCGAAAAAACCAGTATTGGTTGCTGCTAATAAAGTGGATAATACAGACAGAATTGGACTATCTTCTGAGTTTTATTCTTTTGGTTTGGGTGATGTTTTTGATCTTTCTGCAACAAATGGTGGTGGTACAGGCGAACTTTTAGATGAAATGGTTAAGTATTTCAAAAAAGAGGATGAATCCATTCGAGAAGAAGACTCATTACCAAGGATTGCCATAGTTGGTAGGCCAAATGTTGGGAAATCATCGATGGTAAATGCGTTGACAGGTCAGGAACGTAATATTGTAACTGATATATCAGGAACAACAAGGGATGCCATTCATTCGAGATTTAAGTCTTTTGGTTTTGATTTTCTACTTATTGATACGGCTGGAATACGTAAAAAAGCGAAAGTAACCGAAGATATTGAGTATTACTCCGTTTTGCGATCTGTTCGAACAATAGAGAATGCTGATGTCTGTTTGTTGATGATTGATGCATCTGAAGGAATTCATAAACAAGACTTGGCCATTTACTACATGATTGAGAAGAATTCGAAGGGAGTTGTTGTTATCGTTAATAAATGGGATTTGGTCGAAAAGGATCAAAACACCATGATTCAATTTGAAAAAGCCCTACGGGAGCAACTTGCACCTTTCAACGATGTTCCAATTATTTTCACTTCTGCCATTTCCAAACAGCGAATTCATAAGGCACTAGAAAAAGCAATGGAGGTTTGTGAAAATCGAATTCGAAAAATACCAACACATAAATTGAACGAGGTTATGCTTGACATTATCAATGCGACACCTCCTCCAGCGATTAAAGGAAAATACATTCGAATAAAGTTCATTCAGCAGTTACCAACCCACGCCCCATGTTTCGCTCTATTCTGCAATTTACCGCAGTACATACCAGATTCATATAAAAGATTCCTTGAAAATCGGTTACGTGAACAATTTAACTTTGAAGGAGTTCCCGTGAAAATTTTCTTTAGAAAGAAATAAGATTTATCTTATAATATTAATTGACCCTGTTATCGAAGTCTTTTTATCCGTTTCCTTCGGTTTAAAGGATATTTTCCATGTGTAAACCCCATCAGGACAGTCCAGACCTTTTGGACCATAAGTTCCATCCCATTTTTTGGTAGCGTCATGACTTTCCCAAATAACTTCACCCCACCTGTTGAATACAAATAAATCAAAATTATAAGGATCGAATCCTTGGGTGAAAACAGGCCCCCATGTTTGATTGAATTCATCTTGGTCTGGTGTGAATGTATTCGGAACATAAAAAATAGCATCCTCAATGTATGTAATAACAACACTTGTGGAATCTATACATCCATTATTGGTTAATGCATATAATGTAACAAGTGTATTTCCAGTTGTATTGTAATAGGAATTTGTGGGGCTGATAATGGTAGATGTATTTCCATTTCCAAAATCCCAAAGATAAGAATCTGCTCCTGTTGAGTTATTGGTAAATGTAACGTTTTGTGGGCCACCTGAAAATTGAAGAATACTACTTGTAAATGCTGCATTCGGAGAATTATCAACGCAAACCAAATTTGGAACCGTCGTACTAGATGAACAATTTCCTATACTAGCTAATAATGTAATATCAAAACATCCCGAATTATTGAATATTTCACTTAACGAAGCACCAGTTCCTAACGAGTTTCCATTTGCGGACCAAGTATAATTAACACCTGCAATTCCAGTAGTTTGAAGAGATGCTGTTAATGGAGCGCAACCTGTTAAGATGGGCGTATTAATTGTTGGCGTGGCAGGATTTAAATTGGCAAGAATATATGGGATATCTCCGAAATTATTCCATCCAGTAGCAGTTGATTTAGTAAAACCTGTAATATTAGAAAAGTTTACAGTTGGTATATCCTGCCAAATTCCGTTTGTGGTTATGTTCCACCGTGCCATATCATTCCATTGACCATCAGAAGCAGGAATAAAACAAACACCAACATCCGCTGCACTTGTTCCAGAAATTCTATTGATTTGGTGATAAAATGATGGATTTGCTTCGCAGATTATTGGTTCTGCACTATTTCGATTATACGTTTCTTGGGTAGCATCTAAATTAGCAAGTCTAACGCTATACACATTTATATTTGCATCAGCGGGGTTTAATTCGACAGGTCTGTAACGAAAAGTGCCTGAGCCAGGTATGTTTGCACTAGTGTTAGCATTTGAACCGGTTGGAAATAAATACATTCCAGTGTTTTGAGTAGTTCTGGCTAAAAAACCTCCGTTAGCACTTGAAACAAATCCAGTTGTTCTCAATACGGCATTTAATGCTGGATTGGTAACGTAAAAACCATATAAATCGGTATTTAAATGTAAAAATTTCAAATCAAGAGTTCCTTTCGCAATTTTATCAACTTGTTGCGTTTTAATTCCACTTCCATCTAAGGTAACATTGAAAAATTGGGTTATAGATGCTCCTCCAAGAAATTGGTTTGCTCCTTCAAAAAATACAGTTCCTAGTGTGGAATTAAAAATAGAGTTATCAACCCAATTTCCTAGCAATCTAATGTATCCATCTGCATTTATGGTAGAATTATTGATTACGTCTTGTGTTACGTACATTTCTGAACTTGTTGGAGTTCCATTGCCATTTACCGCTAATATGCCTGTATTGTTGTTGGCAACACTGCCGTTTACGTATATATATGAACCTGGTTGGGCTGTGATGAATCCACCATTGTTAGTTAGTGTTTGAGAGAAACCATAAACACTGCTAATACAGAGTAATAAAACATAAAAGTAGTTCACTTTCATCTTAGTCTTTTTTAATCTCTGACTTCAATAATTCAATTTCGGCCTTTAATTCTTCAATCATTTTTTGTTGTTCTTTCATTGCCTCTACCAGAATAGGAACTACCTCAATATAGCTTACTGCTTTTAACATTTCTGCTGGTTTATTTTCATTATACAGGCGTCTACTACTATTGATGTGTGGAATATTTTTTTCAACAACTAAAGAAGGTAAAATCTCTTCAACTTCTTGAGCAATAAAACCGTAATTCAAACCTTGCTTAAGTCCCAAATCTGAAAATTGTTCTTCGTCAAGTCTGTGTTCATAGGTTACTCCGCGTAATTTCATAATTAATTTTGTTGCTTCTCCAATGGTTTCAATATTTTTCTTTACTCTTTTATCAGAAACTGCGGCAAGAATACCCGTATAACCTAAGTCACTTTGAAATAATCCTCCCCACCCAACGTCTGCACCACCGCCGCCTCGTTGACCATTAACACCGTTTAATGTTAAACTGTATGTAGTTCCTCTAACGCCACACCCGCCATTCAAGTTATTTAATCCACCATTTACTGTACTGCCAGATTCACCTTGCACACCACCAAAAACCGTATTTCCAGCCTGAATTGCTCCATAAACTCCAGATCCATTAAAGGAGGAATATCCATTAATTGCCCATGGGAATGTTGCGTTGCTAAGGCCGTTCATTAAATCTCCTGGTAGAGCCGTAGTCGTTGTGCCGATGAAAAACTCCCCTAGATTACTCAATCTACCTCTTACTAGGTTATTACTAACCAAATCCATGTGTTGATTTGTACTTGTGCCTAAAAATCCAGTAGCAGTTAAAGCATTTGTACCAGCTGTATTTGGAGCTGCAATCCAGTATTGTCCAAGCGTTGTAACGGGTCCACCTGATCCAGCTGTTCCGTTTACGGTTAATGTTCCTGTTGGGTTAACCGTTGGAGTTGTAAGTGTCCATGTTGTCCCTGCGGCACCTGCCGGACCCGCTGGCCCTGTTAAACCTGTAGCACCCGCTGGTCCTGCCGGTCCTGCTGGCCCTGTTAAACCTGTAGCACCCGCTGGTCCTGCCGGTCCTGCTGGCCCTGTTAAACCTGTAGCACCCGCTGGTCCTGCCGGTCCTGCTGGCCCTGTTAAACCTGTAGC
>JBEIKF010000063.1:0-7598 GCA_040379905.1 Crocinitomicaceae bacterium | reverse complement strand
AAGCTATCAAAAATACAGCGCGTTCCAGCTGGAATAATAATGGATTCGCTTTCACTACTCGAATTCACCACCAATGTTCCATTATTCGTTGTGTTTGAATTATCCGATCTAGTTTCTTGATTGAGTATGATTGTATGAGATATAAAAAATTGAACTTTACCCATTTTATCTTCATTATCCAACGCAAATTCATCTCTAACTTGCGTTGTGTAAGGGATTTTAACTCCACAAGAACTTAAAAACACCAAGGAGAAAGAAAAAAGAACCAAATATTTCATATATTAAATTTTACACAAATTTAAGTAAAATGATTCAGCATGTGGAAACAGGAAACAAGAAATTGTAATTATTTTTGAATGATGAAAAAAATCAGTTACATATCCTTAATTTACCTGCAGGCTTTCATATTTTTTTCATGTTCCAATGAAACTAAAAATGACACATTAGACCTGGAGGATATTCGACCTAATGCGAATTATGATTCAACTAAAAATGACAAAACTGGTTTGGATACTACTGAAATTTTTCTCCGTGAATATGTCCTTGACTCAATTGATTTAAAAATTTCTCGTCTTCTTTCACAAAATAACACCTCTTTTCTAAATAGATTTCCAAGTGAAAAGAACGCTTTAAGAACCCTATTTTTATCAGATACAACAATACAAATTCAACATGAATTTTATGAATATGTTGATTCGAATCAGATGAAAAATGCCTTCTTCAATTGGCTCGATTGCAACGGTAAAGATTGTAGAAGCATCAAATTGTATGAGGAAACTAAACTAGAATCAGACAACATGCTTTTGATTGCAACTGTTCAATCGATTGATATTTTCCGAAGTAAGTCTTCTTTCAAACCAGAGGACTGGATCAATTTTGTACGATTATCGAAAAAAACCAACGTGTTCAAATTCATCCTTTTTCAGAGAAAAAATCGAAAAGCTCAATGGTTTG
The DNA here is from genome assembly GCA_040379905.1 of Crocinitomicaceae bacterium. Classification (GTDB taxonomy): domain Bacteria; phylum Bacteroidota; class Bacteroidia; order Flavobacteriales_D; family Crocinitomicaceae; genus UBA952. The sequence goes on along the minus strand of JBEIKF010000063.1, from coordinate 6,644 downwards.
ATTTTAAAAATAATAAACTAATACTAAATTAAAGAAATGAACATTTTGAACCGTGGATTTATCTCAATAAAACCGACAATTGAATTTTTGAATTGGAAAATATCCCAATCCACAGACGAATTAATAGAACCAGAACAAGCGGAAGCAACAATTTACTTAATTGAAGAAGAATTCTGGGATGAAGATGAGTTACTAAAAAAATATTTCAAGAAAATCGCTAAACAAGAACTTCATTTCATTTCAGAAACAAATGAGTCACATCCCACAATTGAAAACGTCGAAGATTTCTTAAAATTCTTTACGGCTGAATTTGGCACGTTTGTTTATGATCTTCTAAAAAATCCCATAAGCTCTGAAAAAATCTAATTACAATTTTTTAAATAACTCTGCATTCAAATAACTTGGATCAGAAGTCACCTCCTCACCTACCCACGAAGGTATATCAATTTCAAAGTCCTCAGATGGAAGTTCAATTTCGGCAATAATCAAACCGGCAAGTTTACCCTCAAAAACATCTATTTCCCAAGTTAAATTTCCGGAATTCAAATAATACCGTTTTTTTGAAAGTACTTTTAAGTCAAAACGATCTATTATTTCCAAGGCCTCTCCTTTTGGTATTTCATATTCGAATTCATCTCGGGTAATGCCAATTTGATTTCCTTTGATGGTTAGATAAGCCACATCATTCTTAATGCGGATTCGTAAAGATTTGTTCGACTCATTAAATAAATAAGTTTGTTGAATTTGATCAAATCTGCAATTTTGATAAAAGGTTTGGTCTTTAACTAAAAACTTTCGTTCGATTTCTTTCATAAGTAATGTCAAAAATAGAAATTCAATGAATAGATTTATTTAACAAGGGTATTAATCGGAATAAAAAATTAATTTTGAATTATAATTTTAATTGAAAAATAAACCAATTTAAGTTCAAAAATCATAACCCTATTTCGAGAAATCAAGCCATACAGATTAGTAAATTTTGAATAGATGCTATTTTACGAATTCGAATATACACGCATTAAAAGGAATAAATGATGTTCAAACGCATATCAAACTATTCATCGCGTTTCGGAATAAATAATACCCTTGCAGATTTCGGTCTTTTTTGGATAATTTTTTTCTCAATTTTTTACCAACGTATTGCACCAATTGGTTTTTTCATTTTAATTATTTCCCTTTTTTTTAATAGCCAAAATGTTCAAAAGCAAAGTATTAAACGAGTTTTTCGAAAAGGACCATCTATTTGGTTCATATTGTATTATTTACTTCTTGTTATCGGCTTAATTTGGACTTCTGACATTCCATTTGGTCTTTCAAAACTAGAAAATAAGTTAACTTTTTTAATTTTTCCTTTACTTTTTCAAATATGTAAATTCAATGCTACATTTAAACAAATTGTAAACGTTCTTTTGATTTCAATCCTTTTCTCATTAATCAGCTCGAACATATTGGCTTTTCTTCACATCGAAAATCAATCTAGTCTTAATTGGAATTTTTTCGAGAAATTAAGTAACTCAAAGTCTTTCTCCTGGAACATGCATCGCTCCTACTTCGCTACGTATTGCAATATTCTAGTTGTATTGATGTTTCAAAGATTAACTACTATAGAAAAGGATAGATATAGGCTCATACCAATTTTTGGAATTGCAATTGGTTCGCTGGGAGTCATTCAATCTTTATCAAAAATAAATATTCTCATTTTGTTCTTATCATTTACATTTTTTTTAATTGTGTTTTTTGTTAAAGGATTTAATATCAGGGAAAAGTTAATACTCTTTAGCTTCTTTTTAACAGGCTTGTTTTTCACAGTTAATAATAAGGCAATTAGACATCGATTTAATGAAATTAAAGAATCAACTACCTCAATTAAACTCGAAAACAACACAACACTTCAAAGTTCTGCAATTCGAATGATTATGTGGAGTACATCTTGGGAAGTATGGAAAGAATCATTTCTATTAGGATCAGGCACAGGTGACTATAGTGCTGAATTAACACAGAGAAATTTTAACAAGGGAAATTATGGTGTTGCCAAGGAAGAGCTTAATTCTCACAATCAATTTTTAAACACAGGCGTTCAACTCGGCGCTGTAGGTGTTTTCGTTTTGTTTATGCTATTCTTCTCTTCGATTAAGTATTTTTTAAGGAGCACATGGCGATGGATGATTTTAGTAGTGTTTTTAATTAACTTTCTTGTTGAATCTTTTCTTGAAACTCAAGCTGGGATCGTTTTATTTTGTATTCTAATTCAACTTTTTTTCAACCCGAAATTAAATAATGACATGGTTCAAGAAGACCATATAATTCGATAATTAGTGACTGTTTGATTTCAAATCTTTTAAAATTAAACGCTATTTAATTATTTCTAAAACTGATAAAATATGACAATGAAACCTGCAGAAATACAAGTTAGATTCGCCGATTTAGATGTTCTAGGACACGTAAACAATTCCGTTTATTTGAGTTATTTTGAAATGACCCGAGTTCATTATTTCAGGGAATTACTTGGTGAATCATGGGATTGGAAAAAACATGGCGTATTATTAGTACGCAATGAAATAGACTATATCTCTCCAATTCTCTTGCATCAGAAACCATCGATTCATATGCACTTAATTGAAATCGGAACGAAAAGCTTCAGACTCGGTTACGAAACTTTTATTGGTGAAAAAATACACACCAAAGGCTGCTCTGTTATGGTATGCTATGACTCTGTAACCAACCAAACTATTCCCGTTCCAAACAAAATGAAAGAAGCTCTTTTACAATTAAATCCAAAGAAATGAAATATTTAATTTTAACTATATTGCTATTAAACCTTGTTATCAATGTATATTCACAAGAAGTTCCTTGCTACAAAAAGAAACCAATTTGTAACTTTAAGAAAGTTAAAAACTGCAATGAACTCGTCGCCTATGACGAATATTCGAACACCTATTTTTCTAGACAACTAACTTCTGAGGTTTTCAATGGTGACTGTGTTTCATGTTATCGAAATGGCGTAGTAGAAAGTCAAATAAAAATTGTAAACGGGAAACAGGATAGCATTGGAATGACTTATTACGAGTCGGGATGCCCTCAATCAAAAATGACATTTATTCTTGGCACTATGGACGGCCCAACCATCTACTATTATGATAGCACAAATAAGAAAGAAATAGAGCAGAATTTCAATATGGGTAAAAAAGAAGGTAAATTCATTTCATTTCAAAACAATGAAAAAAATGATACGATCAAACTTGAAACGTTCAAAAATGATAAGCTTGATGGTGTAAAAAAGGAATTTTTTGAAAACGGAAAGGTAGAACGGATTGTTTTTTACAAAGAAGGATTACCAGATGGAAATCATAAACAATTTAACGAAGAAGGAAAGGTGATTGTTGACATCAATTACAAAGAAGGCAAAAATAATGGAACATGGACTTATTATTTCGATGACGGCAAAATAGCTAACATCCAAAATTGGAATAAGGGTATTAAAAATGGTGAATTCAAAACCATGGATAATAAAGGTCTAATTCTCAAACAGGAATTTTTTAAAAAAGGGATACCTGATGGAAAACACATCGAAAACTATGAAGATGGAAAACCAAAACATGTCACCCAATTTGTTAAAGGAGAAATAATTGAAGAATATCGATTTGATAATTTTGGAGTCCGAATTGATGTAGTTAAATTAAACGAAAAGAATAAAAAAACGGAAGGCAAAGCAAGTGTAGAGGATGACAATCCTGAGGATGCAGTAAACAAGAAAAAGACTAAGAAAGGTAAGAAAAAAAACTAAAGGCTTAATTTTCCTATAAGTAATTAGAATTTGTAAGAGGCACCTATTGAAATTAATGGACCTCCAAGACCAACTTCGCCACTAATGCCCCAATTATAGCCAAAAAAATAGCGATATCCATAACAAATTCGCATAGAAAAAGGTAAAAGAGAAGCATCTGAACCTTTCAATTTTTCAACAAAAACATTGTCTTTGTATGATTCTATCCATCGATTATTTGAACCTATTCCGATACCAAAATAAGAATCGGATTCGGGCCTACTCGTTTGAATATGAAAGTTCATTCGAGCATGAAACCGAAGGCGATTTGTAATAGTTTGAAAAGTAGTATCTGTGGTAATAAATTGACCCGTAATTCCGTCATAAAACTGATCATTCTTTACACTTGTAACATTACTCGAGTTATACATCAAATCAAATCCAAAACTTAAATCCTCGGTAATCATATAACTATATCGTATGCCTGATGGAGCAATTCCCCTAAATCTTGATACTTCTCCAGTATTGATTTCCGAAGTGAATAAATTAATCCCTCCAGAAAATCGAGCCATATTTGGCAATCCTGCATATCCTTCAACTACATGATTTCCAGCAAACAAAATCTGAGCTTTACTTACATTAGCACTGAACAATAGAAATGAAAATAGAAATAGTCTCATTTAACTAATTTTGCATTTGCTTAATTAAATTCAAGGCTGAACCAGCTCGGAACCACTCTATCTGAGAATCATTATAGGTATGATTCAATTTTATTGATTCACTCGATCCATTTGAATGTAGAATCTCCATTGTCAATGGCTTTCCAGGCGCAAAATCAACCAAATCACTAAAATTGAATTTATCGTCTTCTTGAATTTTATCGTAATCTGAATCGTTTGAGAAAGTCAATGCCAACATTCCCTGTTTCTTCAAATTCGTTTCATGAATTCGAGCAAATGATTTAACCACAACCGCTCTCACACCAAGATGTCTTGGTTCCATTGCAGCGTGTTCACGTGACGAACCTTCCCCATAATTATGATCTCCAACTACGATTGAAGGAACACCAGCCGCTTTATACGCTCGTTGAACGGCAGGAACTTCCCCATAACCGCCCGTTAATTGATTCTTAACTTCATTTGCTTTTCCATTAAATGCATTTTCTGCACCAATTAGCATGTTATTAGAAATATTGTCCAAATGCCCTCTGTAACGCAACCAAGGACCAGCCATTGAAATGTGATCCGTTGTACATTTACCTTTGGCTTTGATTAGCAATTTTGCATTCTCAATATTCTCACCATCCCAAGCTGGGAAATTTTCCAATAATTGAAGACGAGACGAATCAGGCGCAACTGCAATAACAACACCGCTCCCATCTTCAGCCGGAGCTTGGTAACCATTATCTTCCACATCAAATCCTTTCTTCGGTAACTCATCTCCAACTGGTGGGTTCAATTTAACTTGTTCACCTTTGTCATTTGTTAAAGTATCCGTAATTGGATTGAAACCTAGATTTCCAGAAATTGCTAAAGCAGCAACCATTTCAGGTGAAGTTACAAAAGCATGTGTATTTGGATTTCCGTCCGCTCTTTTTGAGAAATTTCTGTTAAATGAGTGAACGATCGTATTTTTCTCTTGCTTTTCAGCTCCTTCTCGATCCCATTGACCGATACAAGGCCCACAAGCGTTTGTAAAGATTTTCGTTCCCATTTTCTCAAAGTCAGCTAAAATTCCATCACGCTCTGCTGTGTATCGAACTTGCTCTGAACCTGGATTGATGCCAAATTCTGCTTTTGGTGTGATTCCATTGGCAACTGCTTGTTGAACAATTGAAGCGGCGCGTGCTAAATCTTCGTAAGAAGAATTCGTACATGAACCAATCAATCCCCACTCCACTTTCATTGGCCATCCATTTGCTTCAGCCTCTGCTTTCATTTTTGAAACCGGAGTACCACGATCTGGAGTAAAAGGCCCATTCACATGTGGTTCAAGTTCTGAAAGGTTGATTTCAATTAATTGATCAAAATACTTAGAAGGATTGTCATAAACTTCTTTATCTCCAGTTAAATGGTCAGCAATCTTATCTGCAGCATCAACAACTTCTTGACGACCTGTAGCGATTAAATATCGACGCATGGATTCATCATAACCAAAAGTAGATGTCGTTGCACCAATTTCTGCTCCCATGTTACAAATGGTTCCTTTTCCAGTACAAGAAAGATTTATTGCTCCTTCACCAAAATATTCAACGATTGCTCCAGTTCCTCCTTTTACAGTTAAGATATCAGCTACCTTCAAAATAACATCTTTGGCAGAGGTCCAACCATTTAATTTACCAGTTAGTTTAACACCTATTAATTTAGGAAACTTCAATTCCCAAGCCATTCCGGCCATTACATCAACCGCATCCGCTCCTCCTACACCTATGGCAACCATTCCAAGTCCACCGGCATTAACCGTATGAGAATCAGTTCCAATCATCATTCCTCCAGGAAAGGCATAATTTTCCAAAACCACTTGGTGAATAATTCCAGCTCCTGGTTTCCAAAAACCGATTCCATATTTATTAGATATTGAAGAAAGGAAGTTAAATACTTCGTTATTTTGATTTAATGACTCTTGTAAATCTTTACTCGCTCCAACTTTCGCTTGGATCAAGTGATCAGCATGAACCGTTGAAGGAACTGCCACCCGTTTTTTACCAGCTTGCATGAATTGCAATAACGCCATTTGTGCTGTGGCATCTTGCATTGCAACACGATCTGGAGCAAAATCAACATATGACTTACCACGTTCAAAAGCAACATGAGCATTACCATTCCACAAATGAGCGTAGAGAATCTTTTCAGACAACGTTAAAGGTTTTCCAACTATATTT
>JBEIKF010000062.1:0-7600 GCA_040379905.1 Crocinitomicaceae bacterium | reverse complement strand
TTCCATTACTAATCCTGCAGCTGAGTTCCCCTTCTACACTAAAAATTCTATTTTATCATTTTATTCTAGAGGGATAGCTACCATTAAAGACCGATATGTTTTGAATGCATCACTTCGATATGATGGATCTTCCCGTTTTAGTCCTGAAGCTCGTTGGGGGCTTTTCCCGGCTGTTTCAGCTGCCTGGATTATTTCGGATGAGTCCTTTTTTAAAAACAACATAAAAAAGGTTAACATGCTGAAAGTAAGAGCAGGGTTTGGTATAACAGGTCAACAAGACGGTATTGGTGATTATGCATACATCTCGAATTATTTTGTTGGAACACAAACGGCTCAGTACATTTTTGGACCAGACACCTTATTGGTTTATCGTCCATCAGGTTTTGATGCTAACTTGCAGTGGGAACAAACGAAATCGTATAACATAGGAATTGATTTCGGAATCTTGAAAGATCGTTTTTCTGGGTCAATCGAATTATATCAAAAAATAACTTCCGATTTGTTAGCTGTTGTGCCAGTTGCTGCAGGAACAAATTTCACCAATGAAATTCTTACCAATGTAGGAAGTTTAAGTAATACAGGAGTGGAATTTTCATTCAATGCCGGAATTTTTGCAAACAAGAATTCTCGACTTGATATCATGGGTAATGCATCAAGAAACATTAACAGAGTCATTAAACTTTCTCAAATCGAAGATGAAAGCTCTGTTGGTGTTCAGGTTGGAGGAATATCAGGCGGTATCGGTAACACAATTCAAGTACATCGTGTAAATTACCCTACCTATTCATTTTTAGTTTACGAACAAGTATATGATGCTAATGGAGCACCTATTCAAGTTGGACAGCAAGCAACAATCGATATCAATAATGATGGACAAATTACAGCGGTTGATAAGTGGAAAGACATACATGCCTATGCAGATAGAAATGGTGATGGTGTAATCAATATCAAAGACAGATATATCAATAATAAGGCTGCAGCTGATTGGTTTTTAGGTCTGTCCTTAAACTATCAATACAAAAAGTGGACTTTCGGTCTGTCGATGCGAAGTGAAATAGGAGGTTATATTTACAATAACATACATTCGAACGCAGGAACGTTTCAATCTTTAAATGGTACACAAGGATATCTAAATAACATAAGCTCACTTTATTACGAGGATGAGATTCAGAAGGTTGCCACGAATCAATTACTGAGTGATCATTATTTAGAACGAGCAGACTTTTTAAGAATAGATTACTTCAATGTTGGATATAACTTTGGAAAATTGAAGGCTTTCAACAATAAGATCGGATTAAATGCCAATTTGGTTGTAAATAATGTGTTTGTATTTACTAATTATTCTGGACTTGATCCGGAGATAGGTGGAGGTATTGATAATAACATTTATCCCAGACCACGCATGTATTCATTGAATTTAACATTTGATTTCTAATAAAATAGGTTATGAAAAAAATACTTTTTTCTTCGATTTTAATTGGTGCTGCTATCACATTAGCTGTTTCAACGTCATGTAAGAAACAATTAAATCAATCACCAAAATATGGATTGAATGCTGAGGTTGTTTACAGCGATCCTGACAATTACATAAACGTATTGGCAAAACTTTACTCCGGATTATCAATGACAGGACTTCAGGGTCCAGCAGGTTCTGGAGATATCGCAGGAATGGACGAAGGTTTTTCAGCTTATGTGAGAGTTCTTTGGAATTTACAAGAATTACCTACGGATGAAGCCGTTTGTGGTTGGTCGGATCCAGGGATTCCAGCCATGAATAAAAGTGAGTGGACGGCAGACGATGGTTGGATTAAGGGAATGTACTACAGAATGTATTATCAAATTGCACTTTGTAATGAATTTATTTGGCAATCTCGAGATGAAAAATTAGACGAAAGAGGTTTTTCTGAAGCAGATAAAGAAAGAATCAGAACCTATCGGAATGAAGCTCGATTCTTACGTGCTTTAAGTTATTCACATGCGATTGATTTGTTTGGAAATGTTCCTTTTGTGGATGAAAATGATCGAGTAGGAGCTTTCCAACCAGAGCGAATTGATCGTATATCTTTATTTGCTTATGTTGAATCAGAACTTAAAGCAATAGAAGATGAATTATTGGCTCCTGGGGCTGTACCTTATGGTAGAGCATCCCAATCAGCTGCACAAACGTTGTTGGCAAAAATGTATTTGAATGCTGAGGTATACACAGGAACAGCTCGCTATGCTGATTGTAAAACCTATTGTGAGAAAGTCATCAATTCAGGTGCGCATCAGTTGGATGACGTTTACCAAGATATTTTCTTAGCGGACAACCACACCTCGCCTGAAATTATTTTTCCTGTAGTTTACGACGGGTTAGCGGCTCAGGCCTATGGAGGAACAATTTATCTTGTAAATGGTGCAATAGGTGGATCCATGATCCCTGCTAATTATGGTGTTAATGGTAATTGGGGTGGTCTTCGAGTGACTCCACAGTTTGTAGATAAGTTTCAAGACTCTACGTTAGATTCAAGATACTTATTTTTTACAACCAATCAAATCAAAGATTTTACAGATCCAAGCCAACTTGCCCAATTTAAATATGGTTATGCATTTCCTAAATTTAAAAATAAAACTAAAAGTGGTTCAAATGGATCCAATAACGCATCCAGTCCATTCGTTGATATCGATTTTCCGATGTTTCGTTTAGCAGATGTTTATTTAATGCTTGCAGAATCTGCTTTTAGATCAGGAGACCAATCGACTGCTCTTCAATATATTAATTTAATTCGGACAAGAGCATACAATACAAGTGCCTTTAATCTTTCTTCTTTGACGTTAGATGATTTATTGGATGAGCGAGCAAGAGAATTGAGTTGGGAAGCAACGCGTCGAACAGATTTAATTCGTTTTGGCAAGTTCACAAATGGAGATTACTTGTGGTCTTTCAAAGGTGGTGAGGTTGATGGCGTGGCTCTTGAGGTGTTCAGAGATCTTTATCCAATTCCGAACGCAGATTTGATATTGAATCCTAATCTGACTCAAAATCCAGGTTATTAACTTTAAATTTAAAGAATTTAAAATCCGAAGTTATCGAAACCGTCTTGAGATAGTTCAAGATAACGTTCTTCGTTGAATTTATAAAGTTCAGATGGTTTGTGAGGAACACCACGTTGTTTTTCTTTAAGATTGGTTAAGATACCCAATTTCTGTACTTTTCTTCTGAAATTTCGTTTATCGAGTGGTTTGTCTAGAATCGATTCATACAAACGATGTAATTGACTCAGTGTAAACTTTTCTGGTAAAAGATTAAATCCGATTGGTTGAATTTTGATTTTTCGTTTTAATTGCTCTTTGGCTGCTGTAAGAATTTCAAAATGATCGAAGGCTAATTCATGAATTTCATTGACTGAGGCCCATCCTGCAGATTGCGCAAATGAGGAAGCATGAGGTATGTAATCTGAAATTTTAACCAATGAAACATAAGCAATTGTTATTACTCTGGCCTCAGGTTCTGCACGAATCGATTTTAACCATACGCGATCAGACTCTTTAGAAATCCGATTTGGATCTCCAAACGCACCAAGTTGCTCTAAATAAATATCCTTTAAGCTCGTTAGTTCTTCCAATACACGATTGGCAGCTTGATCTAAATTTTCATCGTTGTAAATAAGATTTCCTGGCAACGCCATTCTTGACCCTGGAAATTGATTTTCTCCACGATCGATTAATAAAACAGTAAGATTCTCCATATCAAATCCGAAGATTACACAGTCGACAGATACATTTGGATTTAATTCTGAATTATTTTTTTTTAACATATATTACCCTTTTCTTTGTAAAATCATTATATTTGAAAGTGTAAAAATGACACTTAGAAATAAAAAATAGATCAACATTATGTTTTTTGTAGTAGAAAGTGGTTCAACAAAAAGTGATTGGGTTCTCATTGAAAACAAAAATAGCCAAAGTTTTTATTCAACAATGGGGTTCAACCCTTATTTTCATTCTTCCGACTTGATTGAAACCGAATTAAAAAAGAATTCTGACATTATTCGGGTTGCTGAATCAATTCAAGGGATTTACTTTTATGGCGCTGGTTGTTCAAGCAGCGAATTAAATAGTATTGTAGCGGATGGATTAAGACGTATTTTTCCAAACGCACAAATTTTAGTCGAACACGATTTATTGGCTTGCGCATACGCGACCTATGGAGGGAAACCAGTAATTTCTTGCATTATCGGGACCGGATCGAATTCATGTTATTTCGATGGTCAGAATTTATTTGAGGAAGTTCCAGCTTTAGGCTACGTGCTCGGAGATGAGGGAAGTGGAAGTTTTTTTGGAAAACAACTTATTGCGAGTTTTTTATATAAGAAATTGCCTTTGGAGCTAGCATCTGATTTTTTTGAAACTTATCAAATGGGCAAGGATGAGTTAATTGATCATGTCTATAAACAAAGTAACCCGAATGTTTTTATCGCATCCTTTATGCCGTTCATTGCAAAATACAAATCACATGAATACATCAAAAACATGGTCCGTGAAGGGTTTAAGAAATTTATAGAGGTTCATGTTTGTTGTTTTGAAAATTGTCGAGAAGTTGAAGTCAATTTTGTGGGATCAATTTCCGACATATTCGAAGAGCAATTGCGTGAAGCCGCAGGTGAATTTGGAATCCAAATAGGGAGAATCATAAGACGTCCAGTTGACGCATTAGTTGATTATCATTTGAATTACTTATTGCTTGACAGAGTTTAATCCTCTGATTGGTTCGAATTAAAACTTCTTTTTATGAGTAAAATACTTACTTTCTTTTTTCTATTTATTTGTTCAGTTAGTGTATTTGGACAAAATCCTGTTCCCGAGTGGTCCAAGAATGCCACTATTTATGAAGTAAATATTCGGCAATTTACGCCAGAAGGAACCTTTAAAGCTTTTGGAGAGCATGTTCCAAGACTAAAGAAAATGGGAGTTGACATTCTATGGTTGATGCCCATACATCCGATTGGTGTCAAGAACAGAAAAGGTTCTTTAGGAAGCTATTATGCCGTTCGTGATTATGAAGCTGTGAATCCGGAATTCGGAAATTTAAATGATTTCAAGGAGTTGGTAAAATTGGTGCATGACAATGGAATGAAACTCATCATCGATTGGGTTGCAAATCATACTTCTCCGGATAATGTTTGGGTAGATCAAGGTCATAAGGATTGGTATACCTTGGATTCAACAGGAAATTTACAACCGACGATTGGAACTGATTGGTGGGATGTAGCCGATTTGAATTATGAAAACCAAGAGATGCGAAAGGCGATGATCAATTCCATGAAGTTTTGGTTGACTAACGCTGATATAGATGGCTTTCGTTGCGATGTAGCAGGCTGGGTTCCAATTGATTTTTGGGTAGATGCACGCAGAGAATTGGACGCTGTGAAAAAGGTGTTTATGTTAGCAGAGGCAGAAGAACTTCAAATGACAAAAGCATTCGATATGACTTATGGATGGGAGTTTCATCACATCATGAACGGTGTTGCACAAGACAAAAAGAAAGTGTCCGATTTGGTAAATTATTTCAAAAATGACAAATATCCTGCAGACCATTATAAGATGAACTTTACATCCAATCATGATGAAAATTCTTGGAATGGAACTGAAATGGAGCGCATGGGAAATTCATACAAGACATTTGCCGTGTTCGCCTCGTTGATTGATGGAATGCCGCTAGTATACAATGGACAAGAAACTTCACTTAATAAACGTCTTCGATTTTTTGAAAAAGACACGATCGAATGGAAAAAAATGGATTTAGTTTCATTTTACACGGATTTGTTGAATCTTCATCAAAGTAATCAAGCACTTTGGAGTGGTAAGTATGGTTCAAAACCAATATTTTTGGTTTCTGACGATAATCAAAAAACACTGGCTTTCATTCGGGAGAAAGACGGCAATCAGGTTTTATGTATGTTGAATTTTTCAGACAAAAAACAAACGATATCGTTGAAGTCTGATACGCTAAAAGGAAAATATAAAAACCTTTTTTGCAACAAATCGAAAAAATTAAATTCGACTTACACCGTTGAACTAGAGCCTTTTGGTTATCAGGTATTTTACAAATAAATCAATTACCATGCTAAACAATAAACCTAAACTTTCCTTTTGGCAAATCTGGAACATGAGTTTTGGATTTATGGGGATTCAATTTGGTTTTGCCCTTCAAGGTGGATACATGTCTCGCATTTTCCAAACTTTAGGTGCAAATCCTGAGGATATACCTGGGCTCTGGATTGCAGCTCCATTGACAGGATTAATCGTTCAACCAATTATCGGCTTTTTATCGGACCGAACTTGGTCTCCTCGTTTTGGCCGAAGGAAACCTTATTTTTTAATTGGAGCCGTCCTAAGTTCATTTGCTTTATTTTTCGTTCCTTATTCATCTGAACTATGGATTGCAGCCGGTTTTTTGTGGATTCTGGATGCCTCTATAAATATTAGTATGGAACCATTTAGAGCCTTAGTAGCTGATAAATTGCCTGATGAGCAACGATCTTATGGATTTATTCTACAAACATTAATCATAGGAATCGGAACTTGGGTTGCTTCTAATCTTCCTTGGATGGTATCCAAATTAGGATTTACTGAATCCGATGATATGTCCGTTATTCCTTCAAATGTTAAAGTTGCATTTGGCATTGGAGCATTGGTGTTTTTAATAAGTATTTTATACACTGTTTTAACTACAAAAGAGTACCCACCTGAAGAAAGTCAGTTGACAGAAAAAGAAAAAAATAGAGGTAACTTTCTTGCCGACTTCAGGGATTCAATTAAATCCATGCCTCCTACAATGCTCAAGCTTGGCCTCATTCAATTTTTCAGTTGGTTTGCTTTTTTTACAATGTGGAGTATGTCCACACCTGCGTTAACTGCTCATATTTACAATGCACCAGCTCCAAAAAAAGAAAACTTCAATTTGAGTGTCTTAGCTGAAAAGGTTGATTTTGAAAAAATGAATGTTGCATTTCAGAAAGCATCTGATTTAGTTGGTTCAAACATGGGAGTCTATGGCTTAACATCTATGTTATTTGCACTTTTACTCACTTTTTATGCTGCAAAATATACGGTTAATAGAAAATTAATACATCTTGTCTGTCTTATTGTTGGTGGTATGGGCTTCTTATTAATGAATTTTATTCCGAGTCCGAATTACTTATGGATCTGTTTTGCCTTAATAGGATTTTCTTGGGGAAGCATTTTATCCATGCCTTATGCTATGTTATCTAGCTCGATTGACGAGAAAAAAATGGGTTTAATGATGGGTTTATTTAACATGTTTATCGTTATTCCCCAAATCATAGCTTCGTTGGGTGGAGTTAATATACTTTCCAAACTATTTGGAAATTCACCAATTTCTCCTATGCTTCTCGCAGGTAGCTCATTAATTATCGCAGGACTTTGTAATCTTCTTATTCGTGATAAAAATGTTACACACGGCTAAAATTAAAGGTTTTATATTCGATTTGGACGGGGTTTTGGTTTCTACCGAACATAACCATTTCATTGCTTGGCAAAAAACGGTTAACCTACTTGGTATTGATTTCTCAGAGGAAGAGAATGAAAATCTAAAAGG
>JBEIKF010000061.1:0-7618 GCA_040379905.1 Crocinitomicaceae bacterium | reverse complement strand
TGCACCAAAGTCCAAATTTCTTTTTTATTCAATAAAGAACCATGAGATCCCATCATACCTTTACCGTAATAGATAGAGTAGAAAATCTGACCATCTGAAAGATTTGTTAAAGTTGCGTAATTCGGGACACCAACATAAGCGCCACTTGCAACCATTGGACCGTTTCCGTCACCTTTTTCACCATGACAGTGTTGACACATTGCAGTGAACAATTCCTTTCCTTTTTTCAGAACCTCGTCCGAATTTTTGGCAGTTATCACAAAAGGATTTTTGTCATTTGAGGCAGCTAAATATTCATCTGAAGTTGTAACATCGAACCCAAATAAACCATGCGTCGCACGAAAAGCTACATTTGGTTTCCTAAAATACGGCAACATTAATTTAACTTCTGTAGAATCCTTACCGATATAAGGAATGGTATTTTTAGGTGGTGTTAATGCAGTTAATTTCGATTTCAAATCAGCATTTTGCCTACCTCGAATTTCTCCATAATCAACATATGCTTCAACAGCTGGAGAACGATACATATCTGGCATATATTCGAATCCAGAACTATCCGCATCCGATTTACAGGAAGTCACCAACAACGCAGAAAGCGCAACAGATGAAAATCCCAATATCGATAATAAATGTTTTTTCATTTGAATATCTTATTTTACTTCTTTCTTATCCAATTCTAAATAGCCAGTATCTTTCAACAAACCATCCAACTCTTCCTCCGTTACCGAATGATTTTCACTCATTCTGATTTCCATAACAAATTTATCATCCGTTGTTCTTGGATCTGGATTTTGAGCTGGCATTCCTGGTAACGTTTTATTTCTCAATAAATATGTAATTGCCATTCCGTGTGCCGCACATAATACAGTAAACTCAAAACTAATAGGAATGAAAGCTAATATATTATCTAAATAAGTGAAATTCGGCTTACCTCCAATATTCATAGGCCAATCAACAACCATGAAATAACGCATACCAATTGTTGCAAGCGTTAAACCTGTTAAACCATACAAAAAAGCCATGATTCCAAGACGTGTATTCTTTACGCCAATGATTGGATCAATACCATGGATTGGAAATGGAGAGAAAACCTCATTAATTTTAACTCCTTTTGAAACGAGTTTCTTAGCACCATCTTTTAGTGCTCCGTCGTCGTCATACATTACATATATTACTTTATCTGACATAATTCATCAAAATTAATGATGTTCGTGATAATCTGGTGACTCCTTGTACGATTGTCCAGATCCTTTCAAAATTGTTTTCACTTCATTCAAAGCCAATACTGGGAAGAAACGCGCAAACAAAAGGAAGAATACGAAGAACAAACCAATTGTACCGATATATACTGCAATATCGATGTGACTAGGGAAATGCATACTCCATGCTGATGGTAAATAATCTCTGTGAAGAGAAGTCACGATAATTACATAACGCTCAAACCACATACCGATATTAACCACAATTGAAATGAAGAATGTAAACAACAAACTTCTTCTCAATTTTCTAATCCACATTAACTGCGGAGAAATAACGTTACAAGTCATCATTGACCAATATGCCCACCAATAAGGACCAGTTGCTCTGTTTAAGAATGCATAAGCTTCATATTCAACTCCGGAATACCAAGAAATGAAAAGCTCAGTAATGTATGCTGTACCTACAATGGAACCAGTTACCATGATTACTATATTCATATATTCTACGTGCTTTGTGTGAATATAAGCCTCAAGCCCCATAGCTTTACGCATGATTAAAAGAAGCGTTTGTACCATTGCGAATCCCGAGAAAACCGCCCCAGCCACGAAATATGGAGGGAAGATTGTTGTGTGCCAACCTGGAATAACTGAAGTAGCAAAGTCAAAAGATACAATAGAGTGAACCGAGAAAACTAGCGGAGTTGCAAGCCCTGCTAACACCAATGAAACCAATTCGAAACGATTCCAATGTTTTGCTCTACCGGACCATCCGAATGAAAGAATTGAATACATTTTTTTAGCAACAGGCTTTTTAGCTCTATCACGAATTGTTGCAAAATCTGGTATAAGACCGATATACCAGAAAACAAGTGAAACTGATAAATAGGTTGAAATCGCAAAAACGTCCCAAAGAAGAGGTGAATTAAAATTCACCCATAATGAGCCAAATTGATTAGGTAATGGTAAAGTCCAATATCCTACCCATAAACGACCCATGTGAATTAAAGGGAATGTACCTGCCATGAATACAGCAAAAATTGTCATCGCCTCTGCGGAACGGTTAATTGCCATTCTCCATTTTTGTCGGAACAATAAAAGTACTGCTGAAATTAACGTTCCAGCATGACCAATACCAACCCACCATACGAAGTTGGTAATATCCCAAGCCCATCCAATTGTTTTATTTAATCCCCATACTCCAATTCCAGTACCTAATAAGTAGCAAATTGCACCAACTCCATAAAGCCCAATAACCAAGGCGATACCGAATAGAATATACCACATTTTAGGAGCTTTATCCTCAATTGGACGACAAACATCCTCCGTAATATCATGATAAGTCTTATGACCTAAAATGAGGGGTTCTCTGATTGCTGCTTCCTTTTGCATTTATCTTTATTTAAAATTCAATTAATGATGAGCTTTCTTATGTTCAACCTTTGCTTCGGCAACTTGCAACTTATTAAGATCATTATTCTCTTCGTTGCGAACTTTCACTTTGTACCAAATATTTGGTTTAACTCCAACTTCTTCTAAAGCTTGGTAAGCACGTTTGTCTTCAGAACTCTTACGGATATTTGATTTAATATCGTTCCAATCTCCTACAACTATAGCATTTGTTGGACAAGCATCTGAACAAGCTGTAGCAAATTCACCATCAGCAACTACCCTTGCCTCTTTTTTAGCTACTAATTTTGTTGCTTGAATTCGTTGAACACACAATGAACATTTCTCCATAACACCTCTCGTACGAACTGTCACATCAGGGTTAAGAACCATTCTTCCAAGGTCGTCTTGAGCGGGGTTCACTTCAACAAACTTCTTGTAGGAAGGATAATTAAACCAGTTAAAACGACGAACTTTGTAAGGACAGTTATTCGCACAATATCTAGTTCCAATACAACGGTTGTATGCCATTTGATTCAAGCCTTCATTACTATGAGTCGTTGCCGCAACCGGACAAACCGTTTCACATGGAGCGTGATTACAATGGTGACACAACATAGGCATGTGAACTACTTTTGGATTTTCCGCAGCATGCTCAGCCTTGTCATATGAGAAATTATCTTTATCTTTTTTAGTTCCAATCGCTGCTTCTTCCTCTGTTGAGAAATAGCGATCAATCCGAAGCCAATGCATTTCACGACCTCTTCTCACCTCGTCTTTTCCAACAACAGGAACGTTATTTTCAACTTGACAAGCCACTAAACAAGTTCCACAACCAATACATGACGAAAGATCGATTGTCATTCCCCATCTGTGACCGATTTTTTCAACCGGATGCGCATCCCATAAATCGAACTCAGATACAGGTCGCTCTTCGTGATGACCTTCTTTATTCAACTTCTCCAACATGTGAGCTGGATTGTAAGCCTCTTTATCTCGATTATTGAAAATATCTAACGTTGTTTCTCTTACAATTGAATGGCGACCCATTACTGTATGATGAATTTGAGTCGCAGCAATTGGGTAAGTTCCTTCAGCTTTTGAAATCTTTGCAACATTAGCATATTCGTATGTTCCATTCGCTGTTGAAACAAAACCAAATACATTTGCTCCAATAGCTTTAGGTTTTCCATTCTCACCTAAATCATGTCCGCCATATTCTTTGGTTTGATATGCTGCTTTACCAATTTTCTCTCCGTTTGCTCCTCTTCCATATCCTAAAGCAATTCCAATAGTTCCGATTGCTTGACCGGGCATTGGATAAACAGGTAAAGTAACTGACTTTCCGTTAACGGTAACAGTAGCAGTATTTAATCCATGTTCTTGATCGTATGTTGTGACATAACCATCTTTCTCCATGGTTACTGGATTCATGGTAATGTAATTATCCCAAGTTACTTTTGTAATTGGATCAGGTAATTCTTGCAACCAAGGGTTATTTGCATGAGCTCCAATCCCAATTCCTGCTTTTTGGTAAAAAACAACCTCCAAGTCACCTCCTTTTGGAAATTTAGAAGCAGAGGCATCCGAATAAGATAAAGCAGAAGGAACTACAACCAAGTCAGAACAACTGTTGTGCGTTGTAAATGCAAAATCTCCACTAGTAATAGTTGCTGCAAATGTCGCTGCAATATAATCGTAAGCAACAGCAGAATCTTTTCCTCCACGTTGTGCTTTTCCATTCCAAACTAAAAGAGATTCTAAAGCTGAAACTGTATTATGCAACGGACGAATAGTTGGTTGAGCTACAGCATATTGATTCGCTTTGGCTTTATAGTCATTCCATCCTTCTAATGCATGATGATCAGGGCAGATATACTTACAAAGAGACGCTGTTTCGTCCGCGTGTGATGCAAATGAAACAGTTGTGATGTTTGATAATGCTTTTCCAAATTCTTCCCCATTAGGAAGCGTATAGACTGGATTAACACCATACATTAACAACACATCTGGTCCTTTTCCTGAAATAACGTCTTTAACCAGTTTTTGAACTTTCGTATCATCCCCCTTAAATAACTCAATTGTATTGGTCAAATCAATCGTGTTACCGTAAGCCTTTAATTGATTATTCAACTTATTAGTTAAAATTTGTAATCCAACATTATTTGAACCACAAACCACTAAAGAGTCTTTTCCAGATTTCTTTAATGCTTTAAGAGCTTCATCAGCTGCTAATTTTGATCCGGAAGGAACCGAGGCGTCAACTCCAGATTTTCCTCCAAGGCCTTTAATCAAATATGCAAGTATTCCCGCTAACTCTGAAGGTTTTGCCATTCCGCGGTAATCCGCATTTGAACCTGTAACAGTCATAACAGATTCAAATTGAAAATGCTTTGACATATTGTCTCCAGGTATTCTAGTTTGTCCGTATTGAACAGCGAATTCAGTTGGTAATAACCAAGAAGACAAGAAGTCAGCATCTAAACTTACGATCGTTTTAGCTTTTGAAAAATCGTATCCAGGAATAATTGGTGCACCAAAATTCTTGTTATTTGCCTCACGCATAGCGCTGTAAGAAACCGCGTCGTATTGAATATGCTCGAATTTAGATCCTCCTTCACCATTCAACGCAGTTGCCATCTCAGTAATAGCTCTGTTCAATGAAGGACTAATCACCGTGCTCGAAAATAAAGTCACTTTCTTAGCTGACTTAATCGCTGATGAAATTTCCTTGTCAACAGATGACAAAGAAGCATCTTTTTTATTTGCTTTTGGTCCAGTTAGTCTTTCGCTATCATACAAACCTAAAACAGAAGCAACAATTTGTGGGTTTGTTCCTCCTTTTGTGAAACCGAATTCGTGATTTCCTTTAATGAAAATTGGTCGGCCTTCTCTGGTTTTTACAAGAATGCTCGCGTATGAATTTCCATCATAGTAAGTTGAGGCATACCAAGTTGGCATACCTGGAGTTACATTCTCAGGCTTAACAACATAAGGAACCGCTTTCGTAACAGGCGCTTCGCATGCTGCTAACGTGGCTGCCGCAACAGAAAATCCTAAAAACTTCAAGAAATCTCTTCTTGCAGTGGAGGTCTCTGCTAAATTATCATCAGCCAAAAACTGTTCAATTGTTTGCTGAGACGGAAATTCTTGTTCTTTATGTTTGATGAATTCAGGAGTTTCCTTTAATTCTTCAATTCCTTTCCAATATTTTCTAGTTAATCCCATAGTCTATTTATTCGACAAGAACATTAATATTTTAATAGTGACATTTAGCACATTCCCAACCACCAAGCTCACTGACAGATACTTTACCGTCTTTTAAATATTTACGATATAACGTCTTGTCATTATTCATCAATCTTCTGTGGATTTCATCGTAGTAAGCATTCTTTCCATTTCCTAAGGCTACATCTTTTGCACCGTGACATTCGATACACCATCCCATTGTTAGTGTTGGCTTAGTTAACTTGATGTTGCCTTCTATTTTATTCAACTCTTCAACAGGTTGAACTTTCACTGTTTCGTTCATTGTAGTCATGTCACCGTGACACTGCTTACAATCAATTCCACCAACAACAACGTGCTGAGAATGATTAAAATAAACATGATCAGGAAGAACGTGTACTTTGTTCCAAACGATAGGTTTGGTTTTACCTGTATATTTTCCAGCGCCTGAGGAAACGTCCCAACCCGCTGCCTCGTATATTTTCTTAATTTCACCTGCAAATGGTTTTCCTTCTCCATTAATTTGTTTGTGACAATTCATACAAACATTCACAGAAGGAATTCCAGCTGATTTTGATTTTGTTACTGAATTGTGACAATACTTACAATCAATCCCATTAACTCCAGCATGGCGATCATGAGGAAATGCGATTGGTTGAGACGGCTGATATTCTTCAACAACATTAATTCTGTATAAACCTTGAAACAAGGTTACGATTACTGACAAAACAATAATTAACGAAGCTATTCCAACATACAATCTATATTTCCATGCCCAAGCTCTGAATTCTTCGGAGTATGTTAATTTCTCATTAGCATCAGCATTTTCTGAAGTAACTGTCTTCAATTGTCTTCTAACACCTCCAACCGCAAGAATGATAACAACAAATACCACTCCCATAAATATCCATATCCAACTTAATGATCCTTCTTCCTCTGAATCAGTTGGCGTCAGAGCATTTTCTTCACCATTTGGTGGACCAGTTGATACAGTTTCTTGCTGCATGTCAACCCAATCAAAAATAGCGTCGATTTCTTCTTTCTTTAAATCTGGGAAAGCAGACATCGCTGTTGGAGACCATTTCGAAACCTCTGCGGCAGATGGATCTGAAGCAGCTGCCGTTTGCCAATTGTTGACCCACTTGTAAATCGATCCCTCTTTTGCACCACCAGAAGCCCACTTATCTCGAACTTGGTACAGTTTCGGTCCCGTGCTATTCTTTAAAGGTTGGTGACAGGTTGCACATTTCGATTTAAACAAGGCCTCTCCTTGCCCTACTGCTTGAAACGAAAGCAAAGAAATAGCGAAAAATAAGATAATGCTAGAAGCTTTACAGAGTCGTTTAAGAGATTGAATATTAGATATTTTCATGAAAATAATTACTAAATTCTAATTAATTATTTGCTAAATTAACGCATTTTAACGGCAACAAAATTAGAAGAATCAGTTAATCCAATGACAATTTTATGACAAAAATCGAGGAAAATACTTTAATTTAAAATCATTCTAAATAAGCTAAAAAGAAATCACCATATCATCAAAGAATTTAAATTTGATTATGCGAAATGAAAACCGATTAAAGCTCTATATTTTTTTGTTGTTAGTAATTATCACTAAATCAACATATAGTCAAATAGAAATTCAACAAGATAAGCGAATTGGGGAATTTCTAGCTCAAAAAAAAATCACGTACAATGTCGGGATTTCGGGTTCAGATCTGTTTCGATCCTAACAAAAATGCGGTTGAGGAAGTAAGAAATCGTTTTATAAGTACTTACCCGAAAATTGATACCTACATGAACTT
>JBEIKF010000060.1:0-7730 GCA_040379905.1 Crocinitomicaceae bacterium | reverse complement strand
GATTCCCATGCGAATTTGGTTTTTACAGGGAAAATTACTGAAGGTTATCATATTTTCTCATTGAAACACGATCCCGCAAAAGCGGATGGGACAGGTTTGGTTCCTGAATTTGATTTTAAAAAGTCTCCCAATTTCAAATTAGTAGGCAAACCTTTTGAAATAGGCAAGCCGATTAAGCATGTTGACGACCTTGGCACTTCTTTTTATTTTGAGAAAAAAGCAATTTTCAAGCAACAAATTGAAGTGTTGACTAAAGATGAATTTAATGTTGATTTTGGGATAAACTACTTTCAACTTTGCAATGCGGATGGCTGTGTTGGACCATTTGATTATGAAAATAAAGTTAAGGTAAAAGGTTTCATTCCCTCAGAAAACACCAAGCCTGAACCACAAGATACTGCTCAAGCTCAATCTGCAGTAGCAGATGATAATTCTAAACAGACAGTAGCTAAACCTTTGGAGAAGAAACAATCTAAAAAGAAAGAAAAGGGTTCGAATTTCGTGATATTTGTGGCTGGATTTCTTGCAGGTCTGGTCGCTTTGTTGACTCCTTGTATGTTCCCAATGATTCCGATGACTGTAACATTCTTCACAAAACAGTCTAAGTCAAGACGTGAAGCTATTTTTAAAGCGCTGGTTTATGGTACATCAATTATTTTGATTTATGTGACCTTTGGAGTGGTTTTTACGGCTGCAACGGGTCCCTTAGGTTTAAATGACTTATCAACGAATGTTTGGATGAACTTGATATTCTTCGGCATATTTGTCTTGTTTGCATTTTCATTTCTTGGAGCTTTTGAAATTCAATTACCTAGTTCTTGGGTTAATAAAATGGATCAGCAAGCAGATCGTGGAGGTTATCTTGGGATTTTCTTCATGGCATTTACACTTGGGTTGGTCTCCTTTTCTTGTACAGGACCAATAATAGGAAGTTTATTAGTTGAGGCGGCTACTTCAGGTTCTTATTTCACACCAGCAATTGGTATGACAGGGTTTTCCTTGGCTTTGGCCATTCCATTTACCTTGTTTGCAATTTTTCCGGGTTGGTTGAATTCGTTGCCACAATCCGGTGGTTGGTTGAATTCAGTAAAAGTGGTATTAGGTCTTGTTGAATTGGCATTGGCCTTGAAATTCTTGTCATCTGTTGATTTGGCTTACCATTGGGGAATTCTTTCACGCGAGTGGTTTGTAGCCATTTGGTTTGTTCTCTTTTTGATTATGGGTATTTATTTACTCGGGAAAATTCGATTCTCACATGACTCACCGCTTGAAAAGTTAAGTGTAACGCGTTTTATGTTTGCTTTGTTTGCACTTGTGTTTGCTGTTTATTTGCTTCCAGGAATGTTCGGAGCTCCTTTAAAGTTGATTGACGGAATTGCGCCTCCAAGAACGCATTCAGAAGATAACTTTAGATACGTAAACGGTGGATTAGAAACTGGAATTACAAAAGATTCCATTTCGGAAAAGTATATGTCGGAAATGCATCCCGTTGGAGATGGTTCCATTTTGGTTTTCCATGATTTGATAAAAGCCACAGAATATGCGAAAGCAAAGAATCTTCCTATTTTATTGGATTTTACTGGGCACGCTTGTCAAAATTGTCGTAAAACGGAATCATCTGTATGGACGAACGATGAAATCAGACCTTTGTTGCAAACGAAATTCGTTATCGCCTCCTTGTATTGCGATGATCGAACACCGCTTCCAGAAAGTGAAGTAAGGTATTCAAAAATTGCCAAACGTCAAATCAAAAACATAGGAAACAAATGGGCGGAAATGCAGATAGAAAAATACAACAGTTTCCAGCAACCTTTGTATGTTGTTATTGACCACGAGGGTAACGATTTGACAGAAGCTATCGGTTATACTCCAGACATTCAAAGTTATAAGTCGTTTTTGATAAAAGGGATTCAGGAATTTAAGAAGTAGATTTTAAAAAGATTTAGTAATGAAACGAAATAGTCTATTTTTAAGTTCGATAATTATTTTAATTGTGCTTTTGGGTTGCGGCAATGATTATTCCAATGAAGTTAAAATAGGAAATCAAGTTTGGATGATAGAAAATCTGAATGTATCTCGATTCAGAAATGGTGATCCTATCCCAGAGGCTAAAACAAAAGATGAATGGATTCAAGCTGGGATAAAGAAGCGAGCTGTATGGTGTTATTATGATAATGATTCTAAAAATAGAACTAAACATGGCAAACTTTATAATTGGTATGCCGTAAATGACCCAAGAGGATTAGCTCCAACTGGATGGAATGTCCCAACAAATGATGATTGGAATATACTAGTTGATTTTTTAGGCGGAAAAGGTGAAGCTGAAGAGAAAATGAAATGTAAGGATGTAAGTAAAGAAACTAGTAAAAGTCATTTTTTAGGTCTTCCCGGTGGAATCCGTTGGGGTTTTGGAGAATTCTCTGATATTGGTAACTGCGGATACTGGTGGACTTCTTCAGTAGAAAATAATTATAATGCTGCATATCATACTATTAAATATGGTGTAATAGAACCACAGACTATAATCGGTGGAAATTTAGATTGTGGTATGTCGGTTCGGTGTTTGAAGGAATAAAAGCTTGTATTATATTTTATAAAGAATATGTTCCATTTTGTTAATGAATTTATGAAATCAGATAATGGAAAATGTTCACAATTTTATCTTTATTTTGCGTTTAAAATAATATTTTTTATCAGAATTTTTTAAATAAAATGAGGAATACACTCTGTTTCTTGCTTCTCCTTGTAATTCCTTTAAATTTCAAGGCCCAAAAAATTGATCCGGACGATTCGTTTACGTTTGAATTGTGTCTGCCAAATTCATTTGCCAATAAACCATATAAAACAATCATGCAAGGTTTGGTGAGTGCTTCACCATACTATCAATACAGTTTGAAAAGTGGAATTTCGTTTGGAGCGGGAGTTCATTATTCTTATTTTGCAATCAATGAATTTAGAATGCCAATTAAAGTTTTTGGAGGAATTCATACAGGGGCAGCTTTTCTGAAATTAGGTCATGAAAAATTTTGGACGGAGCGTTTTGGAACCGATATCGGCTGTAAATTCGGATATTTACAGAGTTACGCGGTAAGTGATTTACTTCGTTCTAAAGGAATGTTTTATCGTCAAACAGAGGCTTTATTTATTGAACCGACCATTGGTTTTATTCTATCTGCAGATGTCAATTGCTCTTATCGATTAACTATCGGATATCCATTTTATGGTTATTCATTCACTCCAAACACAATTGGCTATGATTCTGACATGGGATTCTCTCTTGCTGAATTTTCTAAAACGTGTTCCTTTCTAAACGTAGGATTTGCCTATACATTCTATTTCAACGGGAAGAAAAGCTCTGCTGATGATTAGGTTTGTATAACTCCAACATTGTATCTTTTGTCAATTGGGGCGTGATTGGCCATTTCAATTCCCATAGATATCCACTTTCGTGTATCAACAGGATCGATTATCGCATCTATCCACAGTCGGCTGGCCGCATAGTAAGGTGAAATTTGTTCGTCATAACGACTTTTAATCGAATCAAATAATTCTTTTTCACGTTCAGGTGTAATTTCTTCTCCTTTTCCTTTTAGTGTGGCAACTTCAATTTGCAAAAGTGTTTTAGCCGCAGCAGCTCCTGACATCACAGCAATTTCGGCAGTTGGCCATCCTACAATTAGTCGCGGATCATAAGCTTTACCACACATCGCATAATTTCCTGCTCCGTAGGACTTTCCCAAAACAATTGAGAATTTTGGAACAACGCTATTCGACATCGCATTTACCATTTTTGCTCCATCCTTAATTATTCCTCCTTGTTCGCTTTTTGAACCAACCATAAATCCGTTTACGTCATGCAGGAAAACAAGAGGAATATTTTTTTGATTACAAAGCATGATGAAACGTGCGGCTTTATCTGCTGAATCGGAATAGATTACTCCTCCAAACTGCATTTCACCTTTTGCATTTTTGACTATTTCACGGTTATTGGCAACAATTCCAACACTCCAACCATCAATTCTAGCGTATGCTGTGATAATTGATTTTCCGTAAGTTGGTTTATATTCAGTAAATTCCGAATTATCAACTAAGCATTTTAAAATTTCTCCTGTATTGTATGGTTTTGAACGATCAGCTGGAAGAATGCCATAAATTTTTTTAATCGTTTCTTTGGGAAGAGTTGCAGTTTCGCGATCAAATCCAGCATTTTCTTTTTTACCAATTCTCCCCATAAGGTCGCGGATTGTAGCCAAACATTCTTGATCGTTTTCAACTTTGTAATCACAGATTCCTGAAACTTCAGTTTGCGTAGTTGCTCCTCCAAGCGTTTCGTTGTCAATACTTTCACCAATTGCTGCTTTAACGAGGTAAGAACCAGCAAGGAAAATCGTTCCCGTTTTGTTGACAATCAACGATTCATCCGACATAATCGGTAGATATGCGCCACCAGCAACACAGCTCCCCATAACTGCTGCAATCTGAACAATTCCTCGAGAACTCATGATCGCATTGTTTCTGAAAATTCGTCCAAAGTTTTCTTTGTCAGGGAAAATCTCATCTTGCATTGGTAAATAAACACCTGCTGAATCCACCAAATAAATGATTGGTAAGTTATTTTCCATGGCGATTTCCTGGGCCCGTAAATTCTTTTTACCTGTTATCGGGAACCAAGCACCAGCTTTAACGGTCGCGTCATTTGCTACGACGATGCATTGTCTTTTTTTTACATATCCAATAACAACAACAACCCCTCCGGCAGGACATCCTCCATGTTCTTTATACATTCCATATCCTGCGATGGCTCCAACTTCAATTCGCTCTGTATTCGGGTCAAGCAATAAATCAATTCGTTCTCTTGCGGTTAGTTTGCCATTGTCATGCAGTTTTTCAATTCGTTTTTTTCCTCCACCAATGTAAATTTTTGCCAATTCTTGTTCCAACGCGCTTATTTTTAAACGCATTTGGTCTTCGTTAAAGTTGAATTCCAATTCTTTTTGTGAAACTGCCATATTATTAGTTTGAGCGTCAAATATACAAATAGTAAATTTGAGTATGGTTGGCACTATTCAATGTTCATTGACTTTTTTATGATTATATTTCTGCTTTTTTCTATTTTCACCAAATAATTGAAAGTTACTCCAATGATTCAAACAAATAATTCGGAACTAAATAAGCAAAAGAAGAGCAATTTAACGGTTTTCATTTTAGTAGCTATGGTTTTAGGTGCAACACTTGGGGCAATAATTCATAATACCTGTGACCCACAAACGGCAGCGAATTTTAGCACATACATCAAATTGTTAGCGACAATTTTTATTCGCTTGGTTCAAATGATTATCGCTCCTTTAGTATTCACGACACTTGTTGTGGGAATTGCAAAACTTGGCGACATCAATACCGTCGGTCGAATAGGAGGGAAGGCTTTAGCCTGGTTCTTTTCAGCATCTTTTGTGTCGTTGATTATTGGTCTTTTGTGGGTGAATTTCTTGAAGCCTGGTTACGGTTTGAATTTGGCTGATGTTGATTTGTCTGCAGCTGGAGAAGTAACTGACAAAACACAAGATTTCTCAATTCAACATTTTGTGGAGCACATCATTCCGAAGTCTGTTTTTGAGGCAATGGCAACCAATGAGATTCTTCAAATTGTGGTTTTTTCAATATTCTTTGGACTTGCAGCAGCATCAATCGGTGATAATGTAAAACCAATTATTTCGGCTTTTGACAAAACATCACACGTTATTCTAAAAATGGTAAATTTTGTTATGAAATTCGCTCCCATTGGTGTTTTTGGTGCAATTGCGGGCGTTTTTGCCGTAAAAGACATTTCAGATTTGATGATTACCTACACCAAGTTTTTTAGTTCATTTTTAGTAGGAATAGCCTCACTTTGGCTTGTATTGTTGGCAGTCGGATATCTGTTTTTGAGAAATCACTTGAAAACGTTACTGAAACGAATCGTTAGTCCATTGGTAATTGCTTTTGGAACCACGAGCAGCGAAGCCGTTTTCCCGAAACTCACAGAGGAATTAGAACGCTTTGGAATAAAAGATCGAATCGTTTCATTTATGTTACCACTGGGGTATTCCTTCAATTTAGATGGAAGTATGATGTACATGACTTTCGCTAGTATTTTCATTGCACAAGTTTATGGTGTTCATTTAGATTTGGGAACACAATTAACCATGTTGATTGTTTTGATGTTAACGAGTAAGGGAATTGCAGGAGTTCCTCGTGCAAGTTTGGTTGTAGTTGCAGCGACATGTGGAATGTTTAATATCCCAATCGAGGGTGTGGCGTTAATTTTACCGATTGATCACTTTTGTGACATGTTCCGAAGTGCGACGAATGTCCTAGGAAATTCAATTGCAACAGCTGTTGTTGGACAATGGGAGGGAAAGAACGAGTGATTTAATATCCAGCTAAAATTCGATTTAATGTCCCGATTTCAATGTCATGTTTCCCCGAAAATTGTAATGTTTGAAATCCAATTTTTTGATAAAATTCCATTTCTGACATTTGTGCTTCGGCATTATAGTATTCATCTTCGGTTCCAATCACAAAATAATTGTTAGAATTTGAATTGATTTGAGGCTTTTCCAAATCGGGAGGAAATACGGAAGCCCAAAGAATAAGTTGATCAAATGGCACTTTTTGACTGTAAAACCATCTTGCCGCTGTTGCTCCACCTTGCGAAAAACCGAGTAGAATAGTTTTTTTAAATGTTTTTTGTTCGGTTAGTTCATCATATAATTGGGTTAACCAATTCAAATTATCTGTGATATCCGACTCGCGATCTTCCTTCGTCATCCAAGATGCGCCAACACGACCGGAAGTTCCATTTAGATAAAAGCGATGCATGCCTTCTGGAGCAACAACTAAATAATCTTCAGGGATTTTATTAAACTTTCGAATGAAGAATTCAGCTAATTGACCATATCCATGCAAAACGATAATAAGTTTATTTGCTTTTTCAAAGTCCCCAGAAATCCAATAGCGAAAAGTTTTAGGAGCCGTAAGTTTTAGTTCTGTTGCCATTTTTAGTTGAAACTCAAATTTACTATATTTGTTGGGTGAAGCGACTATTTTCGTTTTTATTTCTAATCGTTTTTATTTGGCAATTAGCCGGATTTTTTATCTATTTTGAAATTGAACGGTATCATTTGCGTAAAGATATTAAGCGAGCAATCAAGTATAGTTTGCCACAAAACGAATTCAAACAATTTAACTTTACAAATGCGGAATTCAAAGAGCTAACCTGGATTAATGACCACGAATTCAAAATGAATGGCCGTTTGTATGACGTCGTTAAAAAAAATAAATCGAATGTTGGTTTTTCCGTTTCGTGCATCGATGATATCCAGGAAACAGTGTTGTTCGCTCAATTAGATGAGGCAACTGTATCAAATTTGAATAATCAACCGGGAAAAGCACCCTTGAAATTGTTTATAAAGCTTTTAAAATTGGCTTTTATTGAGCCTAATTCAGCGTTTTTGAACCCTGAAGAAGTTGGATTTCACGATCGAACGATTCAATTCCATTTTCAAACGCTTTTTTCTGAATTCAAAAAACAAAAGCTTTTACAGCCTCCACAATCTTTAGTTTAATTCGATTTATTATTGATTAATTTATTTATGTGGGAAAAGCGACATATTAAGTTCTTTTCCCTTTAATGTTTCAATTAAACTAAAACTATAATGCAAAAATATTTATTTAGCACCTTGATGCTTTTT
>JBEIKF010000059.1:0-7733 GCA_040379905.1 Crocinitomicaceae bacterium | reverse complement strand
TAATCACGAACGAGCATTAATTTTTGGAACGGGTGGTGCTTCGAAAGCGGTTGCTCATGTATTTAACTCAATTGGTTTGGATGTCATTTTTGTTTCGCGCACCCCGAATGAAGATTCGAATCAATTTCAATATTCGGATGTAAATGAAGCTATGATTTCCGCTTGCAAAGTAATTGTTAATTGCACGCCAGTTGGAATGTATCCAAATAGTGATGAATCAATATGTATCCCTTTTCAGTCGCTTACTGAAGATCATTTAGTTATTGATCTAATTTATAATCCACCACTCACAAAATTTCTTTCCAAAGCCCAAGAATCTGGGGCAACAATTCTGAATGGAAGTAGTATGCTACGAGAGCAAGCATTAAAAAGTTGGGAAATTTGGAATAAATAATCGTTTTTTGAAAATGGTTTAAAGAATTGATAATAAATAAATAAAACGACATAAAACGAATAAATAACGAAAATAAACGACAAATAACCGAATAAAGATTTTGAAAGAAGAAAACTTTGCAGTGTCGAATTCAGACAACAATTGCTGATCTCGATTTAGTTAATTTTTTTTCAAACAATTTAATTATTACAAACATGAATGCACTAAAAAACAAAGTGACTCTGATTGGAAGGTTGGGCGCAAAGCCTGAAGTGATGAATTTTGAAACCGGGAGAGCACTCGCTCGATTTACCTTGGCGACAAATGAGGGATATAAAGATAGAAACGGGCAGTGGCAGGACAACACCCAATGGCATAACATCAATGCTTGGGGAAAATCAGCCGAATTAGTCGGAAAACTTTTGGATAAAGGTTTGGAAGTTATGCTGGAAGGAAAATTAGTCAATCAGTCGTATGAAACTAAATCGGGAGAGAAACGATTTTCAACGGTTGTAGAGCTAAACGAATTTTTAATTATTTCATCTAAAAACGTTCAATAAATCACTAATTATGTCAGATACAAATTCAAACCTATCGATGAATCACGTCAATTTAATAGGTAAAGTAACATCCGAACCGAAGGTCACACAATTAGAAAATGGGCGAAAAGTAGCCAAAGTCTCACTTGCAACAAAAGAATTCTATTTGGATGCAGACGGGAATATGAAGTCAAGAAGTAATTGGCACATTCTCAGCGGCTGGGGCAAGTGGATCAAAGTTCTTGAGGAATTCGGTTCTGTTGGCACTCAAGTTGCCGTTGAAGGTCGACTAGTAAGTCGATTCTAC
The DNA here is from genome assembly GCA_040379905.1 of Crocinitomicaceae bacterium. Taxonomy (GTDB): domain Bacteria; phylum Bacteroidota; class Bacteroidia; order Flavobacteriales_D; family Crocinitomicaceae; genus UBA952. Next base: position 6,514 of record JBEIKF010000059.1, on the reverse strand, counting down.
AATACACAAGGACAAAAGAAATTTGTCTCTGAAGTTGAAATCAACGATTTGATTTTACTTTAATCTTCAATAAATTTAACACAACAAACAGGATTTATTTTCAGTAAAGTAAATCCACTGGAACGCAACGAGGATCGGTGTTGATACATCGAGATGAACACCGGTCCCTCACTATATACAATTACCTTTTTATAAAAATACAAATTATGACAACAGTTAGAAATTACATTACATTGATTGGAAGCATGGGTACCAATACACAAATTACCAAATTCGACAACGGAAAATCAGTTGCGCGATTCAAACTTGAAACAAAAAAAACGGAGCGTAAAAACGATGGAAATTATCGAAACATAACTCAATATCACCGCGTTTTCGCTTGGGGAAATTTAGCCGAATTCATTGAGCAATATGGCGAAAAAGGCAAGAAAGTTGCCATTCACGGAAGACTTGTAAATCGCACCTACCTCAATTCCGAAGGAAAACAACGCAATGCAACGGAAGTAGAAGTCAGACAGATTTTCGGATTGTAAAAGTTTACAAGAACCAAACGAGAGAAATAGCCTGTTTCCATTTGGAGCGGGCTATTTTCATTTAGTAATTTCGGTAGTCATTCCATAAATAGGAACGAATACCGATGAATGGAACAAGATGCGACTTCTGACTTAGAGCTGAATCATAGCGATACTGAATCTCAGCAAAAGCATAAATGGAACCTTTTTCACTTAATTTATATGCTGCATGGAGGTTAATTCTAAAATAATTATTTCGAATTCCTTGTCCGATTTTGTTATCATAATTACTTGGTCGAAGCATATATGGTAAATAAATATTACCTCCGTAGCTTTTACCTCCTTCGTCTAATCCTTGATAACCGCCATTTGCAAATACCTTTACGAACCAATTGCTTCGTTGCCATTTTGCTTCAAACAATATTTCCATAAAATTCGCACCGTACGGGTGACTCAATGTACTATTTTGATTCCCATAATTTTGAAGGCTGTTAACGTGAGCGTATGTATATGGACGAACGGCATTAGCTTCAACACGATAGAAGAACTTTTCATTTCTCAATTTCAAATACCCTTTTATTCCCAATTGGCCACCATATTTGTTTGCCCACCAACCGCTTTTCGCACGTATTTCAGAAAGAAGAAATTCATCCACAATCAACTGACCGTAAAGCATTTGTTTTTTATGTTTTATTGAAAAACTTGCACCCAAAAGCACGTTGTCTGATGAACCAATAGCATATTCCTGTGGGCGAAAGAAAACAACCGGGTTTAAATACTCGACATCAAATCCACGATAAAGTAATGTGTCTTTCGGTTGGAAAATCACTGTTTCAAAAATCCCCAAATTGATTTTTTTTGTAAAATTCCAACTCAAATAATGACTCGCTGCAAATTTTTGTGCTTTTGTAGATTTGTAATTTTCATTCATAAATTGGTAAATCATGGTGTATTCCACGTGCCAAAATCTAGCTCTAATTTGACCAAAATAGTATGGTTTCCCGTAGTCGCTTAAAAATAAAGATCGATTCCCTTCACCTATGAAGTTTTTGTCATGACCAATTTGAAAATTAAAAATATGATTTGGTGTATAAGCCAAACGAACTATTGGTTGGAACAACCTTTGAACTGATTTTAGAGAATCGAAAAACTCATATCTCGCTGAGGTTAAACTATCAGCTGATTCAATTCCTCCAATTACCCCAGCTCTTAAATAGAATTTTTTCCAGTTTTGATTTGACTCAAAAATTCCTCCTCCACTTATTCGATAGCCTAAATCACTTTGGTAATTCAATCCACCATCGACCAAAGGAATGAAATTTATTGGTCGAACAAAGTTGATTCCGTTTTCTGATTTAATTTCTCGTCTAATTTGCGGTAGAATCGAACTGTGGTTTTCGAAAGATTCCTTTTCAATTGAGTCATTCGGTGTTGGTTCGAAGAGCCAGCCAATTCCACTTTGGGCTTGCAATCCAACCGGTAAAGCGAACATTAAAATCAATATGAAGCGATTAATAATCATTGTAGTGGTTGATTAATGCTGTTCGAATTCCACCAGAAAAAATCAGGTTTTGATTTTTTGAAGCCCCATCATATCGATAAATGCAGTTTGCGAAAATCGTTAAATTGATTTTTTTATTGAATCGATATCCAATTTCAAGTTGATTGTGAAAAACAAATCCGTCAGGCGAAATATTGGATTTTGGAATAGGCAAAAGAGCGGTACGATTGTAATTTTCTAAATAGTAACTAATTGACTTTAAGTCGATATAGCATCTTTTGTATTCCCAATTGAATCGAATTACTAATTCTTTGAATGCATTTCCTTTTGTATGTGCTAAAGGCAAATTGTAATTCGAGTAATTCAATCGACTATATTTGGATTGATACATGGTTGCAGATGCAGAATTGAATTCCAATTGAATCATTGAATTTTTAAGTTTGAATAAATCGTAGCCACGAAAACCAAGTTGAAAAGCAAGTTGTTTTGTGTCGAGATTTCCAATCGCAATTTGACTATAAGCTCTAATTTTATTTGTAACAATCCAATTCAGATTCAATCCCTGAATTGCATAACACGTGCTATCTTTCAATAATGCTGAAACAAATGGAAATGGATTGTAGAATAAAGGATTTACTGCTTTTGTTTGGAGTGAATCTCCCATTGACCAGATTGTCCCATCGAAAAGACTTAAGTTTAGTTTCGGAGAAAAATGATACGTCAAATAATTAATCCCAAGTCCTTTTGGTTGATAAAAACCTTCAACAGTCGTATAATTTTTTTTTCGGATTAGGTTCATATTTCTTGATCGCAAGTAGTTGAATGAGAATCGTTTGGAAATGTAATAATCAACTCTAAAATAAGGCGAATAAGAAGAATTGTCTGAGAGTAACATAGAACGGTATCCTGTTCCAATGAACTGTTGGTTATTTCCTGCAATTAAATCAATTTTTTTATGTGGACTGTAGACGATGTTTCCTATCGCGTAAGCGTAGTCATAACCATTCGTTTTAAAAGGTTTTGTTCGTGCAGCACCTGAAATTACTCCATTTTCTTGTGCATATCCATTGCTTATTGGTCGAAATTCACCTCGTTCATTGATAAATAGTTGCTCATAGGAACTTAATCTGCTTTGATTTTCAAAAAATGAGGTAGAAAATGAAAAATTCTTGAATAAATCTCCTTCGATTAAGACACCTCGTGTATTTTGAAATAAATTAATTGATGCAGTATCTTTTAAGTCTCGTCCCAAACTCAAGTCAAGTAAAGGAGATATAGTCAAAAAGCAGTCTTTGGATTTTACTTCAACCAAGTGTTTTTTGAATAATACTTCTGCAAAATCGTAGTATTGAATGCTTGTATCTTTCAAGTAATCATGTAAATTGTATCGATTTTCGGTGGTGGGAAGAAATGAATTCCTGAAGTAACTAGTTTTATAAATAATTTGATTATCGGTAATGAAACTATCATTATGAATCCAGAAAAGTTGATCTCGATAAAAGGAATGCGTTGAAATTAAATTTTGTTGAGAAATTAAAAAATTAAAATTCACCAAAATAGAAACAAGAAAAATCGTCCTCATGGCAGAATGTCGAGTAAAGGCTTTGTCTTTGCAATGAAGAATGGATTCAACAGATTCGCTTTGTTGTAACGCAAAGGAAGCTTTGTGTCTGCATCATAAACTGAACCTCCAAGTGCTTCCAAAATTGCTTGTCCTGCAGCTATATCCCATTCCATAGTAGGAGCAAATCGAGGATAGGCATCAGCTCTACCAAAAGCTAAATCGAAAAATTTAAGTGAGGATCCTTTTTTCAGGAATTCGATATTTTCAGAAACGATATGAAGTTCATCAATAAACTCCAAAATTGGTCCTGAATGATGACTTCTCGAACAGGTCATAACCAAAGGTGAATTGATGTTTTGTGGTTCTTCGAGCTTATGCCAATTTTCACTCTTATTAAAATCATCGAAGTGAAAAGAATAAACACCAAACTCTTTACCACCAAAGATTAATTCTTGTTTAACGGGAGAAGTAATTACACCAAAAACTGCTATTCCGTTTCTGATAAGTGCAATATTTACAGCAAATTCCCCATTTCTACTTACGAATTCTTTTGTTCCGTCTAATGGATCGATGCACCAACATTCAGTCCATTTCAAGCGATCTTCAAACGTTGATTTTTCACTTTCCTCTCCAGTTATTGGAATATTCAATGGCTCTAAAATATCAGAAATAATTTCTGTTGATGCGAGATCAGCCTTTGTGAGCGGTGAGCCGTCCTCTTTATAAATAGGTGAAAAGCCTTCTTCGTAAATCTCAATGATTTTTTTCGAGGCCTCAATCGCTGCCTCAATTGCTTTTTGGTATTTTAATTCGAGCTTAATCAATTTTTTAGATTACCATTTCGGGAACAAAGTCAGGGATGACCAAATCTCCCTCTGTTTTTGAAATGATTTCCTCGACACTTACACCAGGAGCTCGTTCCAAAAGATGAAACTTTCCTTCTTTAATTTCCAAAACAGCTATTTCAGTAACAACTTTCTTTACGCAACCAACACCAGTAAGAGGAAGCGTACATTCTTTCAAAATCTTTGATTCACCAGCCTTATTGCTATGCATCATGGCGACAATGATGTTCTCAGCTGATGCAACCAAATCCATAGCACCACCCATACCTTTAACCATTTTTCCAGGAATTTTCCAGTTGGCAATATCTCCATTTTGAGAAACTTCCATTGCTCCTAAAACAGTAAGTTGAACGTGTCGACCTCGAATCATGGCAAACGAAGTCGCTGAATCAAAAAATACAGCTCCCTTTTTAACCGTGATTGTTTGTTTTCCAGCATTGATCAAGTCAGCATCCTCTTCTCCTTCAAATGGAAATGGCCCCATACCCAATATTCCATTTTCTGATTGAAATTCAACATCCAATCCATCAGGAACATAGTTTGCGACTAAAGTAGGAATTCCAATTCCGAGGTTGACGTACCAACCATTTTGCAATTCTTGCGCGATTCTTTTCGCTATTCCGTTTTTATCTAAAGCCATGATAATTTGAAAATTTAATAATTAAATAATTTGAAAATGGTTCCTAGGTCTTATTTCCATTTTTTGAGGTTGCTAAAATTTTACTTAAAACTTTCGAAATTACTTCAATTTGTTCAGTTAAATTATCATCGAATGGGTATGAATCAATTTGTTTACAAATTGCCAACCAATAAATAGTTTCATCACATTCTTTTGCTGCGATTTTAAATTTATGAATAAAATCATTTTTTGATTCAGCATTTTGAGCTTCTCTTATGTTCGCACCAATTGACGTTCCAGATTTCAATAGTTGTTTAGCGATAACGAATTTCTTTTTTGATTCTAATTCTTCACAATACTTAACAATGGAAATCGCAAACTTGAAAGTGAGGTCGACAATTACATTAGCTCGATCGTTTCGCATAATTAATTATGAAATTAAATCATTTTCAAATTTGTCTATTTTCAAATTTTAAACTCGTTTCCTAACTGTTCTTTGCTCAATGCGTTTTTCAAATTTATCACCTTGGAATATGCGTTGAACGAAAATTCCAGGTGTATGAATAAAATTTGGATCAAGTTCACCCGCCGGAACGAGTTCTTCAACTTCTGCAACGGTTATATTTCCTGCCATAGCCATCATTGGATTGAAGTTCATTGCAGTTTCGCGGTAAATTAAATTACCTTCTGTGTCGCCTTTCCAAGCCTTTACAATTGCGAAATCCGCTGTTAAGGCTGTTTCCAGAATATGCGGTTTACCATTGTAAATTCGTACTTCCTTTCCTTCCGCTACTTCTGTTCCGTAACCTGCAGGTGTGAAAAAAGCTGGTATTCCTGCTCCTCCAGCTCGACATCTTTCTGCTAAACTTCCTTGAGGTATTAAGTCTACTTCTAACTCTCCTGAAAGCATTTGTCGTTCGAATTCATCATTTTCACCAACGTAGCTGGAAATCATTTTCTTGATTTGTTTGGTTTGCAAAAGCAGCCCTAGACCAAAATCATCAACTCCTGCGTTATTACTAATACATGTCAAGTTTTTAACCCCTAGTTTTACCAATTCAGCGATTGAATTTTCTGGAATTCCACATAACCCAAAGCCACCAAGCATCAAGGTCATCCCATCTTCAATGCCAATTAATGCTTCTTCAACATTTTTTACTACTTTGTTCATACGCTAAAAAAATGGTATTTCTGACTCATCAACAGTTTCGGGTTCAGGAGCATCAGTACAATCATAAACTCCTGAATCATAATCTTCTGGAATATCAAAATCTCGTGTAGTTAGGCCAATAATTGGGTCTTTGTAAACTTTACCCATGTAGTAACCATAGATTGGTAACGCCATCCGAGCACCTTGTCCATAGTTCATACTTTTAAAACGAACGGAACGGTCTTCAGCTCCTACCCATACGCCAGTCACCAATTCAGGTGTAATCCCAATAAACCAACCATCTGAGTTATTCTGAGTTGTTC
>JBEIKF010000058.1:0-7812 GCA_040379905.1 Crocinitomicaceae bacterium | reverse complement strand
CATCATCAAATCCCAAACTTTGTTATTTGGATTTGTGATTGTGGGCTTTAAAAGTTTGAGAATCAATGCGTCTTGACCGTCAGAACCATCTGTTGAAAATTCTCCAACTTGATAAGTTTGACCACGATAGGTATATTCATAAGCGACACCTAAAACTTCATCATTGTTCAAAGCTTGATTTAGTGATATATATCCTAAAAGCGAATTGTATGAATAGTCTGATTCAGTCAATCGCCTTGCATTTTCAACCTTTTCATATTCTATGGCCTGTTGAAAAGGTCCTGGTGAATTTACTTGAGCGCTAAGTGTTGGAACCGCATTGGAAAATCCGCGAATTAATGGTTGATTGGCTGCCCAATCGTAAAGTCCATTCGATTGATTGTCCGGCATTTCACTGGGAGAAGGATTTCCTGGATTTCCCTGCCAGTTTGCCTGTTTCGATTCACCTAAATCGGCGAATGCAAGAATATTCCGTGTATTTTCGGTGATATTTGATCTATTGGTAACCCAAACTTCAATTCGTGTTATAAAAGCGGTGGAATTAACAACAGGAAGGGTTGACATCGCTGTATCGTAATGCTGCTGATGGTAGAGATTTAAGAAATAGTGTTTGTTTGCTTCGTAATTATCTGCTGTTAATTCGAATTTCTGAGTTTGAGCTTTCCCGGTGACATTAATCTCAGTGCGTTTTCCTTTTGAAGAGGCGGCGATTAAATCTACAGTTGCTCGACCAAATTTCAGCTGTGTTTTCGCCCCAAATAAAGTTTGAGAACCTTGAATTAATGTGGTTGGCAGGTCTAAAGTGACATTTCCTAAAGCAATTTTTTGGAGTATTTCATCCTCATTTCCAGTATGCTCTAGTTTTGATATATTTTCAAAATCCAATGTAGCCCCTGTATTGTACTTAGCGTTGATTTTTAATTTGGTCCCAATCTGACCTGTTACTTCGAGATTGATATTTTGATTAAAATCGAATCGCGTAATTTTTCGTTGCCTCATCGGTAACATTGGGTTATCGATTCGTGAGTGATTAATCCCTAGAAAAAGCTCCAAATTACCACCAGGTATGATTTTAATCGTATCAGAACCGAAGAAATTTTTAAATGCCTTACTACCTATTTTAATTGGTAATTCAAAATTTCGATTTTCCGCTGTTTCTTCCTCTATGATTTCTTGCCAATCTTGAGTCATTGACTTTTTACGTTCATATTCCAAATAATCTTCAAGGGTCATCATTGAAGGATATCGGAAGTTTAAGCCATTGCCTAACGTTTCCGTAAAAATGTAAGTCCCAGTTGATGGGTCATACACAATGGTTTGTTGCAATGAAGTAGGATCTCCCAAGTCAAAACTCTGAGGTAAGTTTTGTCCTGGATTTAGGGGGTTGTATATGGGGAAAGGCAAATTCGGATCGTTTTGACCAAGAATCGTTGTTCCGCAAAAAATGAAAAGCATCAAAAATAGATGCCCGAATTTTAGAATGTTTATTTTATATTTTTCAGTCATTTACAATAGCCTCAGAGCCTCTTTTATAAGAACTTCAACTGTTTGTTCACCCGTATCAATTTTATCCAACACTTTTTCTGCTGATTTCTTGTCAAAACCAAGCGAAACTAATGCAGTTAACGCATCAAATCGATTTGTATTGTTTTGCGAGAAGATATTTTCACTTGAACTACTGAATTTTAGCACTTTTCCTTTTAAGTCGATTATAACACGTTGTGCCGTTTTTGCTCCAATACCTTTAATTCCCTGAATTGTACGAACATCTTCAATTTGAATTGCTTGAGCAATTTCATCCGTCTTCAACGAAGAAAGCATAATTAATGCTGTATTTGGTCCGATACCAGAAACACTGATAAGGTGATTAAACATTTCTCGCTCTTCTTTCGTGTAAAATCCGTAAATCAGGTGGGCATCTTCACGAACTATTAACTTGGTGTAAATGCGAATGGCTTCCCCTTCGGGAATCTGAGAGAATGTGTTCAATGAAATTTTAACCTCATAACCAACACCCGAACAATCAATGATGAGTTCCGTTGGATTTTTTTCAATCAATCTGCCATTTAGTAATCCGATCATCTTTATTTGTTTTGAGCATCTATAACAGCAACCTTAACCATGTTGGCTATTTCGCGCACTGATGAGCCGAGTTGAAGAACATGTATCGATTTTTTCAATCCGACTAAGACAGGCCCAATAGCGTCTCCATCCGTCATTTGCTGCAATAATTTATAAGATATATTTCCTGCAGATAGGTTTGGGAAGATTAGAGTATTCACTTCTTTGTTTGCTAATAGGGAGAATGAAAACTTCTCGTTCATCAATTCTTCATTGAGTGCGAAATTTGCTTGAACTTCACCGTCAACTACAAGAGAAGGATGTTTCTCGTGAAGAATTCTTACAGCTTCAGCCATTTTTTCAGAATCTGGTCCTGGTGAAGAACCAAAATTCGAATAACTGAGTAAAGCTATCCTTGGAGTTACTTTCAACTTGCGTATTATTTTCGAAACATTGAACGTGATTTCTGCAATTTGCTCAGCAGTTGGATTGAGATTTACGGTAGTATCTGCCAGAAACAGAGGTCCGCGTTTGGTATTCAGAATATACATTCCTGAAATTACATTTACGTCTTTTTGTAATCCAACAGTTTGTAAAGCAGGGCGAACAGATGAGCGATAACTGCGCGTTAAACCGGTAATCATTGCGTCTGCGTCACCTTGATCAACCATCATGGCACCAAAATAATTTCTTTCACGCATGATTTGAATGGCTTCAAACTCAGTAAATCCTTTTCGTTTTCTCTTTTCAAAAAATGCTTTTCCGTAAGCAATCCGTCGTTTTTCTTCTTCCTCTGATTTCGGGTCTACAATTACAACTTCAGGTAAATCAATCGCATATTACTCGATAAGCGTTAAGATTCGTTGCTTTTTACCGAGTAAAATTGGAAAAGCGACGCCTTCATCATAGGCCACTTGTGCAGCTTTCAGAATTTTTACGTTATCAGCTTCAGCGAAAACAACTGTTTTAGGATTGCTTTGAGCTTTTGAAGTCATGTTTCTAACAAGCTTGTTGTCGAGACCCAGTCGATTTTTAAGATGCGTTTCGTATTCTTCCCAATTGGAAATAGGATTTTTAGCGATTCCTGAATCCATTGCTGCTTTCGCAACTGCTGGTGCTACATAGTAGATTAATCTTGGATCCAATGGTTTTGGAATGATTTGTTCGCGCCCGAATGAAATATTTTTTTCGCCGTATGCTTCGATTACTTCTTCAGGAATGGTTTCTTTAGCCAAAGCCGCAATGGCTTTAACAGCAGCGAGCTTCATTTCTTCGTTGATGGTAGTCGCGCGAACATCCAAGGCTCCTCTGAAAATAAATGGAAATCCAAGAACGTTGTTTACCTGATTAGGATGGTCCGAACGACCAGTCGCCATGATAATGTCTTTGCGAACTGATGTAGCTTCTTTGTAAGAAATTTCAGGTTCTGGGTTGGCTAGTGCGAACACAATTGGATCGTTGGCCATTACCGCGATCATTTCTTTTGATACCAAACCTGCTCGGGATAACCCAAGGAACACATCAGCTTTTTTAAAAGCATCTGAAAATAGAATATCTTTTTGATGCACAGCAAAAAATTGCTTCATTGGATCTAAATCAGTTCGGTTTTTATGAATCAAACCTTTCGAATCGAACATGTAAATGTTTTCCAATTTCGCACCTAGTGTGTGGTATAATTTTGCGCAAGAAAGGGCAGAAGCACCGGCGCCAGATACCACTATTTTAATCTTTTCAATTTTCTTTTTAGCTAGTTCAAGCGCATTTATTAAAGCCGCGGAAGAAATGATGGCTGTTCCGTGCTGGTCGTCGTGCATGATTGGAATATCCAACTCATCTTTCAATCTTCGTTCTATTTCAAATGCTTCTGGCGCTTTGATGTCTTCCAAGTTAATTCCACCAAAAGTTGGCGCAATTGCTTTCACCGTTTGAATGAATAATTCGGGATCTTTGGCGTCTACCTCAATATCAAAAACATCGATGTCCGCAAATATTTTAAAGAGCAATCCTTTTCCTTCCATTACGGGTTTTGAAGCTTCCGGGCCGATATCACCCAAGCCTAAAACAGCCGTCCCATTTGAAATAACGGCAACCAAATTTCCTTTGCTTGTGTACTTATATACGTCGGAAACATTTTCTGCTATTTTCAAACATGGTTCTGCAACGCCTGGAGAATAGGCTAATGACAAATCTCGTTGTGAGGCGTATGGTTTGGTTGGGACCACTTCAATTTTTCCAGGTTTTCCTGAAGAATGGTATTCAAGTGCGTCTTGTTTTCTAATTTTTGCCATTGGTTTTTTAAGGGAGCCAAAGATACGAAAAAGAAGCGAAAATTGGAAAGGAGAATATTCCTTCGATGTTTAGTGAAAATTGCGGGTTTTTAAGATAAATCAGATAATTGTTTCAGGATTTGAGTTTTAATTTCTTCCCAAGTAATGTCATGCAATAGAACAGGTGTTTCCTCTAAATCGGCATCTTCAAAATAAGTAAGACTTTTTCGAACCATGAATTCAGAACCGTCATTGTATTTGAGTAAGTAATACTGTAAAAGTTCATTAATCGAAAATTCTTTGAGTAAATAAAACAAATCGATGAAATCTTTCTTACTTCCCCGACCAGCAATAGCGTTTAGTTTCATTGCTCCAATATCTTTTTTCGATGCCAAGCGAATTGAATCTTCAACAATGAGCTCATCTATCCATTTGTAATTATAGTTAACGAAATCGACTTTTATTCCGTTAATCGAACAAATTAAAATGTTTCTAGTTTTTTTTAATAGAATGACTTCTCCATACTTTTTTAAAACACTTAAAAAAAAGTTTTCATCAATTTCTGAATATCCAAAAAGGTCGATATCAACTGAAATGCGGTGACCAATTTGAAGAGACAATGAAGTGCCACCAACCAAAACAAAGTCCTGGAATGCATTGTCATTCATTAAATTGTTTAGGAGTTCCAGAAGTTCTGAGCTGACTGACTGTTTTTGTAGCATCTAAATTTGGTTTTATCTACTTGAAAAAAGTGAGCTAGAAAAGCCAATGTAACTTTATCTAGTACGCGTAAATTCAACACGATTTCTTTTAGCGCTTCTCGGGAATAAATCCTTTGTAACAGAAGCCAGTCTTTCATTAGGCCGTATTCAACAACTTGATATACAATCTGTTCTTTCGATTTTTTGAAGTCAAGTTTATCGCGATCAGTATCCCAAAAAAGATGTTGTGAAAAGTCGTTGATATTCATATTTTTGAATTTTATTGAATCAAAGCAAATATAACAATATTGAACCAGTTTAAATTTAAGTTTCATTGCCTTATTCAGACAAATATCTTTTTGCAGTTTCAATGATCAATTTTCAGTAAATAATGGAGTTAACTATCTCTATATTCTCTGGTACTAAATATTGTCAATATTACCGAGGATATAACTAATCCACCACCAAATCGTTTGCAATTACATTTAAAAAAGAACCCCTACTAAAAAAGAGTTAGTAGGGGTTGCTGTAAAAAAATAAAAATCTTATTTTTTGTCTTTATTCGTCATTATGCACGAAGTGAGTGCAACTATTACAAATAAGCTTAAAAAATCTTTTTCATATTATTGAATTTCAAAGGTATTACAAGTACCAGCCGTAACGGTGATAACTTCTGTTCCCAAAGAAGTTCCATCTTGATCCTTGTATTCTATTGACACAACTTTTGATTTATTTAGTCCCATATCGATTATTGCGCTGACATTACCCGTCTGTGAACAATTTGGTGCACCTGTCCAATAATTAGTGGATAAAAATGATCCAGCTAGGCTCCCATCGACGTAGACACTTAAACCTGTTATTCCTGCTTGTTGAATCAATTGACTCGTTTCATAACTTTGCCAAATAATTAATTTTTCAGAATAGGTGCAAGAAGCATCGTCTTTTTTAGCAGCATCGGAGTAGTTGCTTGCAATTGGATCAGTACAACCTGCTTTCTTGCAACTTGTTACGGAAAATGCCACTGGAATGGCCAATAGAAATAAAAGTTTTTTCATGTTTCTAGATTTAAATTTGAACAAAGATATTAAAATGTTAAATAAAACAAACGATAATGTGTAAATAAACGAACTAAAATGATTTACATTTTTACGCATTATTCAGGAATTTCGCTGAATGGAAGAAATCCACATCGGTCAGAAAATCAAGGACGTATTTGATACGAAAGGTATTTCTGTTACTGAGTTTGCTCGACGAATCAATAAGTCTCGTGAAAATATGTATTCGATTTTTTCCAGAAAAACAATCGATACGGGCTTATTAATCTCCATATCTCATGTTTTGGAATGCGATTTTTTCAGACTCTACAGCAAAAGCAACTACGTTCTTCAAGAAGAAGTTCAGAAGTTACGTGAAGAAAATCAAATCCTCAAAGATTACACAACCCTGCTTCGTGAGCAGAAAGGGCAATAAACGTTTCAACTCCATACTTTTTCTTAGCTTTGCTTCATGATTTTGTATAACGTTACCGTTAGCATAGACCCTGAAATTTCGGATGATTGGTTAAATTGGATGCGTAGTAAGCACATTCCTGATGTTATGGCGACCAATTGCTTTTTGGAATCCCGCATTTCAAAGATACATGGCGAAGAAGAGGGTGGTGTTACTTATTCCATTATGTATTTATGTTCGAATCAAGAAACGATGGATTTGTACCAAGAGAAGCATGCGCCAAAACTGCAGAAAGAACATACTGAACGTTATTTGGGACGTTTCGCGGCATTTCGTACTTTTTTATCTGTAATTGAAGAATTCAAACTATGACGGTTCGTGCAAAGAAACATCTTGGACAACATTTCTTGAAAGATAAAGGAATTTGTGAAAAAATTGCAAACCAATTAACAAATCATCAAAACTGCAAAAACGTCATTGAGATTGGTCCAGGAATGGGTGCTCTTTCGGATTTTTTAGTTGCGCGAGGTGATTTGAATCTTTGGCTGTTGGATGTTGATACTGAATCAATTGAATTTTTGAAAAATCGATATCCGCTTCTTTCAGAACGCATTGTTTTAGGGGATTTCCTGCGAATGGATCTACAAAAGTTGATGGGGCAGGAGAAATTTTGTGTTGTCGGAAACTTTCCTTATAATATTTCAACTCAAATTTTATTTAAATGTTTGGAGCATCGAAATCAGATTCCTGAGATAATGGGCATGTTCCAAAAGGAAGTCGCGGTGCGAGTGGCTGAAAAACCAGGCACCAAGGAATATGGAATTACGAGTGTGCTTCTGCAAGCGTTTTATGACATTCAGTATTGTTTCACTGTTGACGAGCATGTTTTTATTCCGCCTCCGAAAGTAAAATCAGGTGTTATTCGCTGCACCCGAAATAGTCGTGAAAATTTGGATTGTGATGAGAAATTGTTCTTTCAAGTTGTAAAAATGGCGTTTAATCAGCGCAGAAAGACGTTGCGAAATTCGTTAAAACAATTGTTGAGAGGGAGAGAACTTCCAGAGGTTTTCACGAATGAACGACCTGAAAAATTATCAGTTGATCAGTTTATTGAGTTGACCAAGTTTATTGCGGGTGAATAAAAGAATAATTATTAAGTCACTTTCCTTAATCCCTCCTCGAGGAGGGAATGTCAAAATTTAAAAAGGGATATTCTACTTTTTTGTATAAAGAAGGTGTTAGTTAATTCGGTGAAAAAGGATCTCCTTCACCTTTCCGTTGAACTTCTCGTCCTTTGCTAAACATTTTCTGAACCGCGACTTTTCCATTTTGGT
>JBEIKF010000057.1:0-7813 GCA_040379905.1 Crocinitomicaceae bacterium | reverse complement strand
GTGGTTGGGTGGTTGTGAATACAAATAATTTGGACGACAAAGTACTTTTCAAAAGCGATGGAATGCCTACGTATCATTTGGCAAATATTGTAGATGATCATACGATGGAAATCAGCCACGTGATTCGTGGTGAGGAATGGTTGCCATCAGCGCCACTGCACGTGATGTTGTACGAGGCCTTTGGTTGGGATTGTCCAGAATTTGCACATTTACCTTTGTTGCTCCGTCCGGATGGAAATGGAAAATTATCGAAAAGAGACGGCGACCGACTTGGGTTCCCCGTTTTTCCAACGGATTGGACGACAGCCGAAGGTGAATTGTATTCCGGTTACCGAGAAAAAGGGTATTTACCGGGCGCTTTCATCAACATGTTGGCACTTTTAGGTTGGAATCCAGGTACGACTCAAGAAATATTTACCTTAGACGAATTGGTTGAAGCATTTTCATTGGATCGGGTTTCGAAAGCGGGAGCCAAATTTGATCCTGAAAAAACGAAATGGTTTCAACAGCAATATTTGCGGGCGCAATCTGATGAAGAAATTGCCTTGAAACTGCAAGAACTATTTGAAAACGAATTTGACCTTGAAACGTTAAACTCGGTTTGTCATTTGATGAAAGAGCGCGCTACGTTTGCGCAAGATATTTTAACGGATGGAGCATATTTGTTGGCTCGTCCAACTATTTTTGATCGTGAAACGATTACCAAAAAGTGGAAACCTGAAACGACAGCAGTTATTGAAGAATGGAAAAATGAACTTGCTCATATAAGTGATTTCAATTCCGCAAATGTTGAGACCGCGTTCAAAGCATTTTTAGAGCGCAAGCAAATGGGAATTGGTGCAGTTTTATTGCCTTTCCGTTTAGCCGTGACTGGTGTTGGAGCTGGTCCTGGAATGTTTGATATTTCAGCATTTCTTGGTAAAGATGAAGTTGTTGCCCGAATCGAACTTGGTTTAAAGAAAATCACTGAAATCCTGAATGAAGCATAAAATCGAGGTTAACGGCATTAAGTTATACGCCTTTCACGGATGCTTGGAAGAAGAAGCCCGAATTGGTGGGCATTATGTCGTCGATGTAACCATTATTACCGATTTTTCAGAAGCTGCAAATACCGATGATTTATCTAAAACGGTCGATTACGTTTATGTAAATGCGATTGTCAAAGAAGAAATGGCCATTCGTTCTAAATTGATTGAAACCGTTGGTCAGCGTATTTTATCTCGCATTAAAACTGAACTGATTGGCGTTTTAGAATTATCCGTGAAAATCACCAAACTAACACCGCCTATTAATGGTGATGTGGATTCAGTCGCGATTGTGATTGAGGACTAAAACTCCCCAAATTAAATAGAAATCTTATAATTGATCCGAAGAATAAAGGCATCATTGGTAGAAAGAATTCGATCTCTGAAACCAAATGATAACATCAATCGCTGTTTTTTGGAAATTTCAATGTCTGTTCCGATAAAATAACGCCATGCGTTTGTTCCTCCTGAGATTATGATTTCATCATCTGCATAAACAATATCACGGTTCCACCTGTAAAAGTGTTCTACTGAAACAAATGGAGAGAGTGGGAAATCTTTGACGTCATGTTTGAAGAGAATTTTATTTCTCAACATACTCGAATTACGTTTGAACTGATAACTATCAAATTGTTGCGTAATTACCCAATTTAGATTTGTCCGCTTGATATCTAAAAACTTTAGAAAAGAAATATCTAGTCCAAAACTTACGCGATTATCATAAGTAAATGGCTTTAAATTTAAAGCGCTATTTCTGTTTCCAACGATTGAATTTCTGTATTTGACAAATGTCTCAATTCCTTTATACCAATTTTGAGAAAACTTCAACTCCACATTAGATTTATCAAATTCGCTCGTATTTTTCAAACGATATTCATAACCTAAATCAGCATTGAACAATTTATGAAAAGAATGACTTACCCCAATTCCCATCCAAGTTGAAACCTGGCTGTAAAACGAATTGGAAATCAATGTGATTCCAATGCAAAAGAAAAACCTTCTAATAAAAAACATTGAATATTCCGCCATCTACAATTTGTTTCTTTTCAGTTATTTCAATGGTTTTTGAAATTCGATTGAATTTGCCATTTTGGATTGTATCCTCAGATAAGGCATAAATTGTGTAGGTTCCAATTTGCAATCCTTCAAATGAAAATTTTCCTTCTTCATCCGCTCGAACTGAATTCGCTGAATACGTATTATCACCGTAGATAATGTAAACACGTTCTCCAGCTCTTCCGAAAGAATCTCCCATCATATTTGGAGTGCCTTGATTTGACACGTCTACTGCAAATGGTGTTGTATAATCATCTGCATCTACCACTTCGCCTGAAAACTTAGATGTCACAGTTAAAATATCCTGTGTTAACGAAAGAACGAAAGGTAAATCGTTTTGTTGATTA
The DNA here is from genome assembly GCA_040379905.1 of Crocinitomicaceae bacterium. GTDB lineage: Bacteria > Bacteroidota > Bacteroidia > Flavobacteriales_D > Crocinitomicaceae > UBA952. Next base: position 5,385 of record JBEIKF010000057.1, on the reverse strand, counting down.
ATAGAATCTAAAGTTCGTTGAGCTAATTCAAGGTTCGAATCGCTGTAATTAAAACTTACTGCAATACCAATTCTTCCCTGCAATTGAGGGTCGGCTGATGAAATCCAACTCGGGTTTTGGTAATAGATGTAGTAAAGTTTCGAACTATCTGTTGAATTTAAGAGCCAATAATCACCGTGTTCAAGTGTTGCACCAGAAGAAAAAGAAATAGTTGTTACTTCTTTATCACCGAAAGAAAAATCTTGCCCAACTAATTTCCCACGGATAGCTGACGTTCCTCCAGGCCCTTCAATTTTCTTACAAGAGGCGAAAACTACGATTAATAGTAAGAGTAAAATAGATTGTTTCATGCTTATTTAATTAAGATTTTGGATTTTATTTTCTGTTGTGTTAATTCAAAAATGTATAGACCACGTTCATATCCAGAAACATCAATTTGAACATGATTATTTACAGGTTGCTCCATAATTACCCTTCCAAAAATGTCCGTAATACGAAGCACATCTGACTGAGTTAATCCTTTGATTTTAACAACTGAATTACTCGGGTTTGGATAAAACACGATGTCTTCCTTTAGATTATTATTCAAGCCAAGATTGGGGCAAGAACCAAACATGTTGTTATCCATCCAGTTTAATCTTCCGACAGTCCAAGATTTCATGTAATTAATTTCTTCCTGATACGTTTGTCCAATAAAGTTGTTTGGCCAAACATAGGTTCCTAGAATAGGCCATTTGTTATAGTTTCGAGATGCTGGTATTTCCAATATTGCTGCTAAACTATCTATATAATTCAATAGATATTCGTTGCTTAAAACACCGTTTCTCAAACTAAACCAACGACAATTTACCTCATCGGCATAGACAGAGTCTTGTAACATGCGTTTCCACCAAAAAGGATTGTCAAGCCCTCCTGCACAATAATTATTAAAATCAATTTCCCAACCTGTTGTATCTCCTCCGTAGCAGTAGTTTGCATTTCCCCAACCTAAATTAAAATCCCATAAAGGACCCGCAACCAGTTTTCCACCTTCACTAAACCGCTGTTTGTGCAAGAATGTAGAAATTCGATATCCATCTACATTTTTTGATAACTCATTCACAAGCATAAAATCTATAAAGGATTGAACATCAATAAACTTTCTAAAACCATTTATTGGATCGGAAAAATTAACACCTGATAAGGTATCTTCCCATGCCGTAATGTAATCTTCAATATAGGACAATTGCGAAGGATTTATCTCCGTAATTTCTGGATCATGAAGTTGATATCGTATGGCATTTGAGCTTGGTGCACTTGCCGTGTAAGGTGAAGTCCAGGCAATAATTCCACCAGCAGTTGTTTTATCTATTTTTACGATATAGCCGCCAGTTAATTCATTTTCTAGCGTGTCTTGCGGTAAAACCGGGTTAATATTAACTCTTCCTGGATTAACCTTGATTCGTTCCATGAAAACATACACACCGATGTATTCATCATTAAGAACTACTTCACACAATTTTGTTCTCGGAGAATAATTTCCCATTTGATTTCCAATGTGGTAGGTTAATACATTTCGAATCAAACTTTTGTCAGTGTAGGGAGCATACAAAATCCAATCATTATCGCTTGGGAAATCGAAAATTGAAGCATTATAATTTGATGAATCAGGGCCCCAAGTTTCTAATCCATACGACTTCATAGGGAAACCATTTGATGAGGAACCTCTTCTTTCTATGCCGATTTCACCATAAAACTCATTAAATGGATCCGAAATGGAATTTGTATTTCCATCTCCATTGTAAATTATTCCCATCGTAGCATGAATTTTTGGTTCATCCGGGATTTCAACACCATCTGTATTCAATACCACAATTGGTAAAGTTGAAGTATAGAAAGTTACAGGTGCAACAAACCATGACGGAGTTGGGTAATATGTTGTAACGGTTGTATTTACGCCAACGCTAAGAAATGGACGACACGTTAAATCCGAAGAAGTTGCCGTTTGATTATGAACCTCAACACACAGAACATTGGTTCCTTGAACAAGCGTGGCCGGAAAGTCTAAAATATCGAATAAAAATTGATCTGGATATTGATTTTGATACAATTTGGCTTCGTGCGAAATTTCACCCAATTGATTGTAAACAGGTTGTCCTGTTGAGGTGATTCCATTTCTAGCGATCTCAACACCGTTCACATAAGCAACAAATGCATCATCATAATCCATGTTTAGGATGACTTTTTTAATAACAGAAAGGTCACTGATAGAAAACTCCTTTCTTACAAAAACGGAAATTGACGAAGTAGGAATTGTGGTATTGTCATCTCCATCAGCAAATCCAAAACCTCCATTTCCAGAGCTCCAAGCTGAGGCGTTAAAACTTGGTTGAATCCAATTCATGGAAGTGGAAGCCGTGGGAACGATGTAACGCCAGGAAGAAGTGTCGTACACTATTGTTTCATAGTGATCTACTTGGGAATTTCCAACAAAGCGCAGACATAATATAAATGCAAATAAAATATAGTTTTTCAATGATTCAATTTAAAGAGCCACGAAGTTAAGTAATTTAAATAAATGTTAACCCTATGTTAAGTTGAGATTATTGAAATGCTCGATTGTTTTCTCACAAACTTTTTCTAATTCCGTTGGTAGTTGATCCAATTTCCAAGGATGCGACGCACCAAAAACGTGATCAGTATTTTCAATTATATGTATTGGAACATTTAATCGTCGCGCATTAAGCACACCTTCACTTGTGGAAACAGAAGTATCGTTTCTCCCATGAATAACACAAGCTGGAATTTTTAAGTTTTCACATGCTTTTTCAATGCTTAACTTTTCTTGATTTTCTCTGAAGTCTTCAAAAAGCGAAAAGTACTGAGGTAAATTCTGTTTTGTCCTTCCGTTTTGAATGTAACGAACTCCCGAAAGTCCCCATTCTTCTAATTCTTTTCCAGAAGGAAATCGCGAACCAATATCTGAAATTCCTGCCCAAGAAGTGATGCTTGAAATTCGATTATCCATGTTAGCAGCTAGCAGTGCAATTCCACCACCTCGTGAATGACCAATCAAATGAATCTTCTGATAGGAAGTGTTTTGCGAGTCAATCCAATTCAGAACAGAAATTACATCGTTCAATTCCTTTGAGTAGGTGTTTAAGCCGAAAGCATCTTCATCCGGGAAATCGATTCCATTTTCGATGGTTCCTCCGTTGTGTGAAAGATTGAACTTGCAAAATCCGAACCCCTTTTTCGTGAAAAATTCCTGAACCAAATTCCACGCTCCCCAATCTTTGAAACCCATAAATCCGTGAACGAAAACAATAATTTCTTGATTAAAATTGTTGGGGATCTCAAAATCAATAAGACTTTCGCGGTTGTTGGAGCCAGAATAGGATTTGTTTTTAATTGTTATCATGATAAATAAAATTAAGAGTTAAAATATAAAAGTTAAGTTTTTCCAATCGCACGTTTAATTCAGCTTTTTTATCTCTTAACTTTAAACTCTTAACTTGAAAACTCGACATTAATCTTCTACTTCATTTTCCTCACCTGGTAATTCTAACGCCTGAACGGCCTGAATCGCATTCCCCGCAATTCCGCGAATGGAAGCATGCATTTCAATCGTATTGTAAATTACTTTTTCGAGTTGTTTTTCACGTTCTTTCCAAATTCGATGCATGGAGCGTTTTTCGCTATCTAATCCTGCTTTCATCGAGTTAAATCCATCCACGATGGCTTCAACCGACATTCGGAAACCGTTACTTGTTAGATAATCATAAAGCATTTGCATTTTGTCACCTTTGTTGACTTGTGAGCCAAGCGCATTGTTAACTTGAATGATCGTTTCTCTTAATACCCCACTCAATGCTTTAAATTCTTCGTAGGAGCATATGTAAATTCCATCTTTCATGCCCATGCGCTCCATTCCGGTTGGCATAACCTCGGTTACGATAACACCGATATCGGCATCTTTTTCGCGCATGTCGCCTTTGAGCTTTTCAATCCATCCGGCTGAAAAATCCTTGGTGCGCTTACTTTCGTAATAAATTTTACCGCAGTTTTGAGCTTCGCGCGTGTTTACGATTTGAATGCAATCGCCGCCACGAGCTCCTTTTTTAATCTCGTCGATGCTGTCGAGCGGAAACTGCGCTTCCAACCATTCTTCGATGGCCAATTCTTGAACTTCCCCTTGCAATTGCATAGAACCTTGTTCTTGTTTGCGCTTCATCTCTTCAGTAAGCTGTTTTTGGTCATCCAATTTTTTCTGTAGCTCTTTTATCTTTAATTCGTTTTCTTCTTCAGCTGCACGTTTAATTTTTACTTTTTCTTCATTTAGAACTTCATTCAGTTTTTTTTGGGCCTCCAATTCAGCCAATGATTTTGCCTCTGCGTTTTCTCGCTTTAACTTTTCAATTTCAGCCTTGGCAACATTCAACTCACTGATTTTCTTCGTTTTTTCGTTTAATTCTTCTTGTAACTTTTGGAATTGTTCGGCTTGTTCCTCAGAAAGTTTATTTTTGACTTTTTCCTCGATTAAACGTCGTTCTTCCTTCAATTTTTCATCCAATTTCTCCTGAAAAAGTTCTTTATCCCTTTTTTTTGCCAGTTCAAACTCTTCCTTTTCTTTTTGAATAAGTTCCAATTGATCCAATACCTTTTGCTGTTCCTCAAGAAGTTCTGTTTGATATTTCGAGCGAATCTCCTCTTCGAGTTGATGTGTAATGATGTCGTTCACATTGATGCTTGTCCCGCATTTTGGGCATTGGATGTGGTTTTTTTCGGCCATAAATTAAATTTATTTAAGTTTTTGAAGTGACTATAATGCCATTTTCGAAAAACGTTACACTAAAGTTAGTTTGATTTTTAATTAACAAATAAACTAATTATCAAATGGGCTACTCATAACAATCAAAACGCGATTTTTCATACGGAAACACATCCGCCAGTTCACCCGAATAATAGAACTCAAAAGCGATTGAACCAAAGGTATATTTTGAATTTCCGACTTCGTATTCAGAACCTCCAACACTCGGATTTTTCTTTGGTTTAGATTTAGCATAACCTAGATTAAATAGTGAGGCCAAAATTTCAGGGCGATTATCAATCGGGAAACCTGCTCGTTGCCACTGGATTTTAATTTGTTTCACAAAAAGTGCCGCATACAAGTAAGAATAATAGTGATTGTTGAATTGTACTAATCTCTTAATACGGGTGTTCATAGTATCGTTAATGTTATTTGTGTAATTAGTCAAAGAATCATAATCAAGTAAGTTGGCAAATTTTTTCCCAAGATAGAAAGTGCTTGTTGAGTCCTTCAAATAATTTTCAATTTTAATCGCTGTGTTTTCTTTGATGCCTGTAACACCGTAAGAAAGATTGTTTTCCAATACTAAAACCTTT
>JBEIKF010000056.1:0-7938 GCA_040379905.1 Crocinitomicaceae bacterium | reverse complement strand
TTCAAAAAAGGCTTGGCAACGATTGATTATCATGATTGGTGGGGTAACCGTAAATTTAATTTTGGGATACATCATTTACATTGGAGTCATCTTTATGTGGGGACAAACCGAATTAAAACAAGACAAACTTCAAGCAGGATTGAGTGTTCACCCTTACCTTAAAAAATACCACATACAATCCGGGGACATCGTAGTGTCAGTTGAAGGACAAAAAGTATTGAACCTGGATGACTTGAATAAAGGCATTATGTTGCGTGATACTCGAAAATTGACGGTAAAACACGCAGATGGTTCTACAGAAAATATCACATTACCCAAAGAAGTGGACCAAGAACTTTTTCAGGCGGGTGCCATGCCAGCATTTGGACTGCGCTCAAAAGCGAATGTGGTGGCTGATATCGTTTCGGGAACCCCAGCAGAGAAAGCAAAACTGAAGAAGGAGGACAAAATCTTAAAAGTTAATGAAACACCAATTGTCTTCTTCGATGATTTGCAGAGTGAACTTTATGCTTGTAAAGGGAAAACCGCCGATCTCACTGTTTTGAGAGGAAATGATACCTTGATTTTGAAATCAGATGTCACAAAGGAAGGTACCATCGGTTTTCAAACAAATGCGAAAGTTGTCTTTGATTCAACTGCGATTGAAAAGAAAACATATGGAATTGGTGAAAACATCGCCATCGGATTTTCTTATGGAACAAACACGCTTACCGACTACGTTTCGCAATTCAAATTCGTATTCACAAAGAAAGGCGCTTCCTCAATAGGTGGATTTGCGTCCATTGGTAATATGTTTCCTCCCGTTTGGAATTGGCAAGCGTTTTGGTTGAATACCGCTTTACTTTCTATCATTTTAGCATTTATGAATATCTTGCCTATTCCGGCGTTGGATGGTGGCCACGTGGTGTTTTTGCTTTATGAGATGATTACCGGTAAAGAAGCCCCTCAGAAAATATTAGAATATGCCCAATATGTTGGTATCGTATTATTGATTGGCCTCATGATTTATGCCAACGGAAATGATTTGTTGCGTTGGTTATTTTAATCACATCGCTTACTATTTTTGTTGAAATAATTAACCTTTGAATTGACAAATATCCACTGTTAAGTCCTGAATTATAGGATCCGTTTTTAACTAAATCGACACTTTATTTCGTGAATTATTATTAAATTTAGCGAAAATAATTAGTTGTGAATATGAAACGTATTTTTGAAGATTCATTCAAAAGTCTACTGGAAACCAACCGCATTCTATTGCTTTCAGGGCCACCAAAAGTAGGAAAGGTAGCTTTTGCTGAGAAGTGTTTAGAAGAGCTGAACCTCAACTTCGAAACGATAGATTTTCGAAATGATAAAATCCGAAAAAAGTTCGATAAATTAAATGAGGATGAATTGCGTTGGTATTTCAATCAACAAGCCTTTTTTATTTTAGGTGATGCTCAATTATTTGATTCGCTGCAGGTAGCATTGGATAATGTGCTAACCGAAAACATCAAATCAACATTTATACTTTGTTGCGCTTTCGAGCCTCCGATTGTGAACGAACTCAAAGAAGCTTTGAAATGGGAAGGGTTGGAATTTTATTTTCCTGCTCCCACGTATTATGAATTGACTCAAGAATTTGGGATGGTTGCTGAAGAACAGCGAATCGAGCAAAGACTAATTTTTGGTTCATATCCGCAATTGGCCTTTTTACCTGAAAATGGTTCCGAATTATTGACGAAGATTACGGATGAAATCCTTTCCTCAACGAAACTAGGGGTAGATGATCGTGTGAATAAAAAAGATGCAATGATTCGCATTCTGCAAACGGCAGCTCACCTCATCGGACAACCAATTTCTTACAACCAAATTGCTGAACGAGCAGGGGTGGACAATGAAACGGCAGAACGCTACCTAAAATTATTCGAAAAAGCACATTTACTTTTTTTATTGCCAAGTTTTCATTCGGAGCAGAAATACGAATTAAAAAAAACGCATTTGATTTATTTCAATGATAATGGTATTCGAAACGGAATCATTCGAAACTTCAATCCAATCAACATGCGAATGGACGAAGATTTACTTTGGAAAAATTGGTTGATTTCAGAACGTATCAAATGGAATCGAATCAATGGTAAAAAAAGTGACTATTTCTTTTGGAGAAGTCATACGCGGCAACAACTTGATTTCATTGAAATTCAGGAGAATTCGAAACAAGCTCATAAATTTTCGTTGGAGAAAAAAAAGATGCTCAAAGAGTCTCCTTTGTTTAAATCTTACTACCCCGATGTTATATTTAAAACCGTTAATCGTTCTACTTACCTCACGTTCTTAACAAGAAAATAAATGAAGTTTCTAAAACAACTCGCAGCACATATCAAAGACAAAAACTACGATTTAAGATCGTTGTCCATCATCTTGCCGTCAGAGCGAGCCACAAAATATTTAGCCGAAGCACTTCTAGTTGAATACGGGAAACCTATTTTTTCTCCCGAAATAACGACTATTGACCGGTGGGTAAAAAAACACTCCAAACCAATTATCGATAATACTAGGCTTCTGATTCGGCTCTTCGAAATGTATCGAGAAACGGATGAAGGTCGTTTCGAAACGTTTGAAGAGTTTACAACTTGGGGCTCGATGTTGCTTAGCGATTTTGATGATATTGATCGATACATGCTTGATTATACGCAAGTATTTAAAAACCTCAAAGCAATTAAGGAACTTGAAAGTTGGAAAATAGATGAAGAAAAATTATCCGCTTCGCAGAAAAAGTTCATGGAATTTTGGGAACGAATACCCAACTATTATGACAAACTACATCAAAAAATCAGTGAAAAAGGATTTGTAACCGCGGGTCTCGCTTATCGTCAACTAGCAGAAAATCCCGAAGTGCTTTTCAAAAAGAACGAAAGTCAATTTTTCATTTTTGCCGGGTTTAACGCATTATCGTTGGCCGAATTAACGATCATTAAAAAACTGATTCGTAGAAATCGAGCTGAATATATAATCAACGCGGACAAATACTACCTGGAAAATCCAATTCACGAAGCTGGAGCATTCCTTCGAAAAAACATTGACTTTCTTGAAATCAAAAATCCACTATTCATAACGGATGATTTGAACAACAAGGAATTGAACATTCATGTGGTCGAATGTGCACAACATACAGGTCAAGTGAAGGTTGCAGCAACAGAATTGGAAAAATTATCTCAGGATGAAGTCAATGAAACATTGGTTCTTTTAAGTGATGAATCATTAATTGGCGCCATGGTCAAGAACATTCCTGCAAGCATAGGCAAGGCGAACGTTACACTTGGACTGCCATTAAGTCAAACGCCCATTAAATCTTGGGTCGAATTGATTTTTGACATTCAAGAAAATAAAATTAGATTTAAAACGGAGGCGTTTTATTTCAAAGACCTTCAACGTTCTATCAACAACGTCCTAATCCTTTCTTCTTTGGATGCGAAAGAAAAAAATCAGTTGGTGAAACTCGAGCAAGAAACCATTCGAAAAAACAAAATATTTCAACGTGTCGATTCGTTGAATATTGGCCAAAAAGCAGAGATCATGCTGCAATCATTATCAATAAACTGGAAAAACGATTGGAAATTGGCAATGTCCCAAATTCGAAAATTAAATAATATTTTATTAGAGTCTTTAGGTCAAAATGCTGAATTTGAACGAAATATCGTTTTGATTTTTGATGATGCCTTGCTTGAATTTCAACGAATTATCGAAGAAGGAATTCCAGAAATGAATTTGCGTAGTTTCAAATCCTTATTTTATCAGCATTGGAATGGGAAAAATATGGCTTTTCATGGGAATCCAACTAATGGACTTCAAATTATGGGGTTATTGGAAACACGCTTGATGGACTTCGAACGAATTTTTATAATCGGGTTCAACGAAGGGAAATTGCCTGGAACAAATCCTGTGCGAACTATTATTCCGATGGATTTACGATATGGCTTAGGATTGCCTTCAACCCGCGATAAACAAGGCATTTTTGCACACCACTTCTATCGCCTGTTACATCATTGTAAAAACGCTTGGTTCACATATACTACCGCTGCGGAACAAATTGGTAGCAATGAGTCTAGTCGCTACCTGCTTCAACTGAAACTAGAATTGGCTAAAATCAATCAAAACGTAAAAATCTCAAATCAATTCTATACAGTTCCATTTCCAGAGCTTAACGAACTACCATCCAATGTCGTTGATAAAAAACCTGAAATCATAGAGCGTTTAGATTCCTTTTTTGAACGTTCTATTTCGGCTTCAGCGCTTAATAAATACTTATCTTGTCCGCTTGATTTCTATTATCGATACCTAGTAGAATTTGGCGAGGAAAAATCCGTGGAGGAAGGCGTGGAATCCAATACATTCGGTTCATTTATCCATAAAACTCTCGAACTGTTATTCAAACCTTTTGCCCAACGTGATGAAGAAGGAAATTACGTCAAGCCCTCTCCACCGCCTATTTCAACTTCAGACATTGATAAAATGCTCAATGATTTTAAACCGATCTTGTATAACCAGTTTTTGGAATTTTTTGGAGGCGACGAATCCTTGTTTAAGAATGGAAAGAACCTGCTGAGTTATGAAATGGCGATGGAGATAACCAAGAATGTCTTGATAAAGGAAAAGGATTTTCTATCTAATACTACTGAACTAGTTTATATCGAACAAGTTGAAGCCGCTATGAATACGGAACTGGAAGTGACTGTAAACGGTGAAATGAAACGAATAAAATTCAAAGGATACATAGACCGAATCGATCGTATTGGCGATAAATTCAGGGTCATTGATTACAAATCTGGTAAGGTTAAAGACGAAGATGTAAAATTTAAAGTGCTCGAGGATGGATTGAAGCAGTCGTTCAAGAAAACAAAACACGCTCTTCAGCTGACTTTGTATTGTTTGTTTTTCAAGGAGAAATACAATTGCTTTCCAGATCAAGCGATTATCATGTCGTTGGTAAAAAGCGATAAATTATTTGTTTTGAATTACGAAGAAGAAATCGAAGGAATGACTCTTGTATTCAAAGATTTAGTGGAAGAGTTACTCAATGAAATTTACAATTTGGATATTCATTTCGAACATGATTCCGAAGCGAAATATTGCGGCTATTGCGCATAAAAAAACCTGAAAAGAAAACTAGAAACAAAATTTTGCTGCTAAAAATCTTTTCAGGTTACTGCAAGTTAATATAAAACCAAAGTGAACAAACGTTTTTGCTCAATTCAATGACGAACAAGTCTAAGAGAAAGTTGCTTCGAGAAGGAGAAAATTAATAAAGTTCCATTTTCAAGGAACTGCGGTAATCCTTAATTTCCTCGCGATTGATTTTATGTTCAGCGTTTCTAAGGAGATTCAAAAGGTAAAGTAAATTCTCCTTATCATCAATTTCAATTGGATATTCATTCCCTTCTTCGTCTTCCTCATATTGAGCCTCCACATCAAAACATTCGTTTTCCGAAATGAATTCATAAGTCAATCTAAGAACTTTCACCACCAACGGATCTTGCTCTTTGATAGCTAACTCACGCAAAGCCTTTAAATCCTCAATTAATTTTGGGGCTTCTAGACCGCTTTTCTCTACTTTTTTTATAATCGCGTCAAGTTGTTCGTTAGCAATCGCTGTTTTCATAAGATTTAATTTTCAGTACAAATGTAATTAGTTTGTGTGAATTATGAACAATTGGATATAGACAATATCATGATTTCGACTGAAAATCTACTCGTTTATCCCTAAATTTGTACTATGCAGTTCGTCATTCAAGCATTCAGTATAGGCTTTCTTTTAAGTATTTTAGTGGGTCCGGTATTTTTCATTTTGCTTGAAACGAGCATTACCAAAGGATTTAGGGCAGCGATTTCGTTTGATTTAGGAGTTCTTTTAAGTGACCTGCTTTACATCTTAATTGCCGTGATGTTCATGGAGCAAATTAAAGGATTGGATACCGCTTCTAATAAAATGCTTTTTGGTTTTATCGGGGGAACCATCTTTATAGTTTATGGATTGTTTACCTTTTTTAAAAAAGCCGCACTTGTCGAAAATAGTGTAATTGACACGAATGAAGTTGTGAATATGCCTGTATCACAAACGAAAGACTACATTATGCTCGGAGTGAAAGGATTTCTATTGAACTTCGCAAATCCGTTAGTCATATTTTATTGGCTAAGCGTTGCCTCTTTCGCGAATCAATTCGCCCCAGACAAATCAGGAATTGGCTGGGTTTTTCTCTTCATCTCGATTGTTCTGATTACATTCTTTGGTGTAGATGTTCTCAAGATATTAGCCGCAAAAAAACTAAGACCTTTGGTAAATCAAAAACTGCTCACGGCCTTGAATCGAGTTATCGGAATTGTTTTTTGCCTATTCGGGGTTTTTCTTATTTTACAAAATCTGATTCAAAAAACGTAACGTATCAAAATATCCTTATTTTAATCGCATGAGAATCCTTTTTTGCATATTAGTCTTCCCTTTTATCAATTATAGTCAAAAAGTACTGAGTGAAAATTTATCACCAAAAGTAAAGTTATATTGGGATGCTGAAAACAAGAAGCTACAAGCCACTGGTTCTTATTTTACAAACGATATTATTCCAAACACCACTGATAAACACGGTAAGTGGCTTTTTTACTCCTACAAAGGAATTCTAGAGGAAGAATCTAATTTTTATCGAAATAGATTACATGGAAAACAAACACTTTATTTTCCAGATAAAAAGATAAAAAGTACTACGTTCTTCGTTTTTAACGTTCCCGACAGCACTTACAAAGAATGGAATGCCGATGGAAAATTAATCATATCAGGAAACTATTTTATGGGAAGTCCCGATGGGAAATGGGAGTATTTCTATGATGATGGGAGAAAGAAAAAGATTGAAAAGGTTGTAAATGATACCATTTATCTCATGCAATACTGGGAAAGTGATTCTGCTCAGACACAAACCATAATTGATGGAAATGGATACATTCAAACGTTCTACATAAATGGAAATCCAAAAGAATACTACACATTCGAAAAAGGGTTGAAAACTGGTCCGTTTTCAGAATATACCGCAGGCAGAATGCTTTCAGTGGGAGGAGAATTCCTCGAAGGCCGAAAGCACGGAACTTGGGTGTTTTATTCCTCCGATGGGATCCTGGAAAAAAAAGTAAATTATAAAAAAGACTCGTTAGATGGTGAATACCTTGAGCTTTTCGAAAATGGTGACACCCTTGCAAGTGGATTTTATAAAAATGGGCTAAAATCTGGGAAATGGATTTGGAAGAACGATGAAGGAAAATTAGATATGGAAGGAGGGTTCGAGGACGGTATTCAACATGGTGCTTGGAATTATTTTTTCTCTTCCGGCGAACTTTCTTACAAGGCAAATTTCCTCAATGGGAAGAAACACGGTGAGTGGCATTACTTCTATAAAAACGGTGAGAATTTCCGCTTGGGCTCCTACAAAAACGACTTACGGGAAGGACTTTGGCAAACGTGGTATGAAGACGGTACCTTATTAATGGAAGGTGATTACCTCAAAGGTAAAGAGGAAGGAGAATGGAAAAATTACTGGGATAATGGTGTAATCAAAAATAAGTCGACCTTCAAAAATGGAAAATTAAACGGAAATTGGTTTTCATACACGCCCGAAAAAACGTTAATTCTGGAAGGGAAATATAAAAACGATCTCAAAAACGGAGAATGGCGCGATTACTACAACAACGGAGCACTGAAGGAGATCAACACCTACAAGGTTATAAAAGCGAAAAATCGGCAGAATGACATACTCATTCTTGGAATGAAAAAATTTGTGAGTGTCCCCCACGGAAAGCACGAGGCATATTCCAAATTAGACTATCAAATAAAGGCCAAAGGACAGTACAAAAATGGGTTAAAACACGGAACCTGGTTTGACTATTATCCAGGCGGAGTGATTCCAACATATATTACAC
>JBEIKF010000055.1:0-7961 GCA_040379905.1 Crocinitomicaceae bacterium | reverse complement strand
TGATTGTCATATTGATATGACTGTATTCTTTTTTTGAACCAAGGGTGATTGTCGTATTTGCCGTAAGTCCCGTTACTAATTGGTAAATGTTGATGAGGAAGCCGTAAAACCCACATTAAATTAAATTCAAAGTCAAAATCAACATCATCCAATGCTTTCATCAAGCATTCCAATGGTTCATTCATTACTGGACTTGAAGTTTCAAAATCCCAATAATAACAAATCATAAAACCATCGATTCCATGTTTTTTAGCTAATTCGATTTGAGATTTACATGTTTCAAGATCAGTTTGATCATAATATCCGTGTAATGGAACCCTTGGTTGAAAGTGATTTAAATTCCTTGGTTTGGATTCTTTAATAATGTTCCATTCAGAGCCAGAAGAGCGGTATGAATCTTCAAAAAATCCGGGATAATAATATGTGAAAACTTTCATAAGTTGTTCGCAAATTTACAAGTTACTGTTTCAATATCGTAAATTTGGACAATGAATAAATGCGATTTTGTTATAATTGGAGCTGGTGTAAGCGGTTTATACCTTGCAAATGAATTTAATCGTTTGAATAAATCATATATCATTCTTGAGGCGCGGAATCAATTAGGAGGAAGAATTCATACACATTTTGAAGAAAATCTAACATTCGAACTTGGTGCGGCACGAATATTATCAAATCATAAAAAAGTTTTAGCTCTTGCTGAAAAATTAAGTTTAGAGCTCGAGGAACAAAACCATTCTGAATCAGCGATTTTTTGGGATGGCAAGTGGTATGAATCTACTAGTGAAATTATCCCCAATGAAAAATACCCAAATCCGATTACTCTTTTTGGAGAATTATTAGAAACGACGAGGATTGATGATTTAGATTCATTTGAAAATCAAGCGCCCAAGGAGTGGGATGACATTCTCACTTTAAATTGGCTAGAACAAAATGGTGTTCCTTTTGAATGGGCTAAACTTTTTTTTATTGGTGATATCGATGTGAATCTCGAACAAATTACACTTTACGAGTCCTTGTTCTTTTATCTAGTTAATCTATCAGACAAAGAAGATAAAATATACCGAATCAATAATGGAATGTCACAATTGATTAATGAACTAGGGAGAAATGTCAATAATGTTAATTTCAATCAAGAAGTATTAAAAATTGAGTCTAATTCAAGTGGTTATACCGTATTTACAAATCAGGGAAAAATTGACGCGAAGAATGTTGTTTTTACGGGGTCAATCGCTTCTTTGAATAAAATTGACTTACCAGATCCAGCGAAAAATGCTGTTAAAAAATGGCTGAATATTGGACATTACGGAGTAAGTTTAAAAGGATATTTAACCTTAAAAACCAATCCTTTTCCTTCGTTAAATAATATGATTAGCGATCTTCCAATTCGATTTATAAGACGAAGTGAATTCAAATGGGAATTTTATGCTCCCTCGCTTTTTGTGAACCGAGATTATAATGAAATAAAACATTTGTTAACCAAATACTTTGGTGAGGAGAACATTTTAAAGTTGCAAATTAAAACTTATAACAAACCACCATACTACGGATGTTACTGGAATTATAAAAAAGGGATTTTTCACCGAATTTTTGAAGCATCAAAAACATCCATATTAATGGAAGGTATGTACAGTATTGGCGAACATTTTTCTTTAAATCCCAATTGGATTGAAGGTTCGTTGGAAAGTTCTGATCGTTTTTTAACCGAATTACAAAGCTTATGCGAATTTTAATTACTGGTGTTTCATCTGGGCTTGGGCAAGCATTTTGTGATATAAAACATAAAGGCATTGAAATTACTGGTATTTCTAGAAATCCGAATTCAAAGAAAATTCTTTCGTACGGCGATTTTGAGCAAATGCCTAATCCTGACGTCCTTATTTTGAACGCCGCGATGGGAGATTCTGGTTCGGACTTTTTCTCTACAGATGAAACGGAATTCACTGAGATCATAATGAGCAATTTAGTTAAACCAATTCTGTTTCTAAAGGAGCTAAATCATAAAAATCGGTTGGCTAATTTGAAATCACTGCTTATTATTGGAAGCCGATTTTCATCCATGTCTTACATTACAAATCAATCACAAGCAGATTTGCCAGGCTATGGATATTGCATTTCCAAAGCGGCATTGGCCATATTTACTCAAATTATCAGGAAAGAATCACTTCCATTCACAGTTAATATTATTCACCCTGGTGTTTTGAATTCACAAATGGGAAATGATTCAGGACTGGATGTGAATGAGGTTGCTAAAAAGCTATTGTCAGATATTGAAAATGATGTTTTTTCGAAACAAATGGATGGCATTTATGACTTGAATACAGGAGGAATTATTCCTTTTTAATCAATCATTCAAGACAGACAAAATATCGTCGATATCAAAGTCATCCGCTTCTGGGTTTTCTGTTGTTGAATTATTGATTTCACCTTCAATCGATTCCAAAATAAAATTGATGGTCGGATTTTGAATAAATGAGGTTAGGGGAACGAAAAGACCTTTTAAGTTTAACTCATTGGCAAGCGACAATAATTCAATGCTATTCCATCCAAAAGAAATTAAGAATTCGTTTTGTGATCCAAAAGGTTTATTTCGCTTAATAAGGCAATCATAAAGAATTTGTTGTTTGGAATCTCCGTTTGGTTGCCAAGTCGGACGTGATTCAAACGAGTTTTGATACCATTCGATGAGTTGTTCCCGATCCGCTTTTCCATTTTGATTTATCGGCCAAGTTTGAATAAAAAAGTACGTGTCAGGAAGCTGATATTTGCTCAATGTGTTTGATAATTGATGTTTGATTTCATCTTCATTTGAATCACCATTTACAAAAAGAACAGCTGAATTTCTGACTTCCAAACACAAGCATGCTTGAACTTTGTCGATTTGAGAAACCAGTGATTCAATCAGACTAGCAGGAATTCGTCTTCCGTTAACCTTAATGAAATCATTGTTTATTCGACCACCGACAATCAAACCATCATGTGGGGTAATCATTCCCAAATCGCCTGTGGCGTACTTTTTATTGTAATTATTCGATTCAACATTGATTCCCACGCATTCGCCTTCAATGTGAACTTCACCCCAAACACCCATAGGCTTTACTGCACCCGAATTATCCTGTATCGTAATGGTTTGATCGCCAACAACAAATCCAGAGGGGAATTTACCTTCATTTGTTCTTTTTAATTCTGAAACAGTAGAATCAATACTACATTCCGTTAAACCGTAACTGTTGAAAAACTGAATTTGATTAAATTCAGTTTTTTGTGTGATTCGATAAAATCCATCTAAAATCGGTTCTGAGCCACAAATGATTGTTTTAAGAGTATCTGTTTTATTTAGGTTTGGAAGCAAATACCCTAAAAATGAAGGTGTTGATTCTAAATGAGTTACATTGAATTGTTGAATCAAACTGGAGATTTTTTCTGCATCCAAACGTTCTTCATCAGTTGCTAAAACCAATGTTTCACCACTCAAAACACTTCTCAAAAGATCTCCAAAAAACACATCAAATCGCTGATCTGCCAAACTCAAGTGAATACTATGTTCTGTTTGATAGATTTTCTTCCAGTCGGGAATTAGGGTTTTGAGCGAATCAAAGGAGATTAGAATTGTTTTACTCGTTCCTGAAGTTCCACTTGTTTTGGCTACATAAGCGATACCAGTTGAATCATCGAGGCAATTTTCATTTACCTCGTGATAACTGACTGCCAAACCATTTCTCCAAGCTGCAAGCAAATGAACAATGTTATTTAAAGTTCTTTCCGGTTTTAACTTGACAAGTTCCTGATTTTCATCAAATTTAATTTCTTCAATTTTACGCTTCAATTCTCCGAAATTCACTTGGATATCATTGCAAACAAGCGCAATTTTTGTATCATCAGCTTGATCAAACCAGTGCCAAAATTCTATGTTTTCAATTGTATTCGGAAACAATTTTGAATGACGGTAGATTTGCTTTTCATCTGATTTCGATTGCGAAAGTGCCGTAATTTTACGAACAATGGAACGAATAAACGTCTTCCAATAATGTTCAGAAGCAATATCAGTTCGATAGTCAACGTGCACAGTCATTAAATCATCACCATATTCCAATAAGTGAATCCCCAATATGTTATCATCTGCTGAACTTGGTTCAAAGTTAAAATTCAAGTTTAAATCCTCGGTAAATTCGTATGCTTCCTTTTGATACGAAAAGAGAACATTAAACGCAACACGCTGATTTTTATTTACTAAGAAATCCAACAACGGATAATCTTGATATCGAAAAACATTTAGTATTCTTTGCCGCATAACTGAATTTTCTTCTTTAATTAAGGGAAGAAAATTTACACAAGTAGGAAATGAATTCTTTTGAAATTTATTTTTTCTATTTCTAAGAGCGATTCCAATTTTTAGTGGAATTTCAAGGTGCTTTTCCGAAACCGATAATTCTGACTCAATTTGTTCTAAAACGAATGCCATTATCGAACCAGATTTTTCAGTTGCAAGCTTATTCAAATGTTTTAAAACGCGTGAATTGAAATGATAGCTTAGTCTCTTGATTGTGCCAATTCCAAGATCAACAGGTAATTCTTTTGTTTCTTCTTGAGTAGGAAAAATAGAAATTTCGGGAGATGTGTCCCTTAAGGAATCTAATTTAACTAAATCACCTGATTTATATCGCGTATAAACTGAATTCCAAAACAGGTTGAATGAATGTGCATCTCCCAAACAATGGTGCAGGCATAAGCGCAGTAAAATGTTATTTTCTGATTCCTGAATGAGCTGAACCGACCAAAGTTGTCCTTCCAAGGAAATCTCGGGTTCAACTATTTTTTCTTGAAAAGAACCATTCCAAGTTTCTAGTTTATTCCATGATTTATTTGCGACATTAATTGATAAATAAGCCCATTCAGCATCTTTTAATACATCGATGATCGCATTTTTCAATTTTGTATAATCAGCACCTGAAATACGCACATTTCCTTTTAGTATGTTCGATTTAGGACTTCCAAAATTAAGCTCTCGATTGAAAAATAAAAGTTGATAAGGACTAAGCGGGTGATCCATTATGGCTTGGGAATAAACTAAAAATTCTCTATCAATACGAATTTAATTAAAAAATTAGATTTAAGTCATTCCAAATTTTAGGGATTTCGTAATGGCTACACTTTTCGATTTTAGTCAAATTGACATTTTCTTTCGTAAATCGTTTCCATTTTAAAAAGTCAATTTCCTCGAATCCATTTGAACAATAGTAGACATCAATTGGACAATTCAAAACCCCATTTTGTTGGTAGGATTCAATCATTTGTTCGTGGGACTTTAAATATTTAATTATTCGATCATAATCACTTTCATCCGATGCAATTTGTTTTGCTATCTCGATTAATTCCGCTTTTAGACTAACTCGTTTTATTTTATTTCCTGGCTCAGGTTGAGCAGTTTTGTCTAAAATAATCAACTTTTTAACCGTGACACCATTATTTTCAAGCCATTTAGCCATTTCGAATGCGGTAAGTCCTCCCATTGAATAACCCAAAATTGTTACTTCTTTCGGGAGTGAGCCTAGATGTTGCCTCTCACGGATTAATTCCATCGCAATTTCTTCAATTCGGGAAGTGCCTTGAATTCCCATCGCCATTGGATAGTTGAAAGCGAGGGTTCTTCTAATTGGAAATTCCAGTGAGTTGAAAATAAAACCATAGCCCATGATTGGTGGCAAAAGCCAAATTTCTTCTTTTTCGTCTCCGGATTTTAATTGCCAAACGAGGTTGTTACTCTCTGATTTTGTAACGGAAAGATTTAGAAAATCAATCGTTGGTTGTTTGAAAAAATCTGCTGGCGAAATTCTAATCCCCATCGATTTTTCCATTTCCTTGAGCATCAAAAGTGCTTTTATACTATTCGCTCCGGCTTCAAAAAAGTGGTTGCTCTTTGAATTGTCGCCAACATATTTAGTCCAAATCTTCAAAATATCAGGCTGAATAGCGTCAATTTCACCGATTTTCAATTCATTTTCAAACTGAGGTTTAAAATTTAGAACGGATTTATTTCCTTGAACTAATGCTGCAGCTAAATCAAAAAATGTTTGTTGAAGTTGCTTTATTTTTTCTATCGTTAATTGGTTGTTGTCAAATTCCCATCGAAAGAAAAGTCGCTCATTGATCTCTTCCACATAAAGACTAAGCGGAAGTCTTGGTCTCGCAAAATCTATTTTTTCATTTTCCAAATTTAAATTTTCAACGAAAAATGGATGTTGAATGATGAGTCCAACTTGATGAAAAGCTTCAATTGGCGAAAGATCTGGATAAATTATATTTTGGTCTGCTGCGGCGAAAATTTGACTTAGAGCCCATTTTTGTCTTGCAATGATTTCATCTGTTTCCAATTCACAATCGAACGCAGGAAAAGGATAAGCGCGCATGTGCATTCCCACAGCGTCTTGAGTTCGATGATCTAAGGCAAGTGAAATCCAATTTATTTGAATTCCAATCGAATGCAAAGCTTTTGATAACAAATGCGAAATAATGGTGGTTTGTGTACATTGATAAGCAACTGTCAAATCATTTATTAACGCGCGTTGAATATTGTCACAGCCTAAAATTAAAGAAGGTTGTAGCTCTGTATTCGCTTTTTGGAAATATATCTCAGGTGGAGTTATTAACTCGAAGTAGTTTGTCCAAGAAATCGGTTCACTTTGATAGGTAGATGTCAAAATTTCTTCTGACACCTTTCTTCCCTCGTAAAATGCTAAAAACAAATGACTTAAATGAGCATCTGAACCGCCATCATATACTAAGTGGTGTGGGTTGAAGTAAAGAATTTTTTTATCCTGCGAATGTATCAAAGCGGCTTCGAAAGGCAAGCCACTTGAAAAATCAAATTCTTTTGCAAATGCCTTTCGTTTGAAACTTTCCAAATCATCGATTTCCAAAGTTTGAATCTTAAAATCATACCAGTCCAATGGGCGCAAGAATACATCTCCAGTCTCCGTTTCATCAAAACCACTGAATAGGGCAGGGCAAGACTTTAACGTTTCCTCAAAAGCAAATTTGATTTTATCGAATTCAAAGTTATTCGGGATTTCAATGAAATGAGGCAAATTGAAAAGCGAAGAATTTCCATTTTTTATTTCAAACCAAATCGCTTCTTGGGCTTTTGAAATTTTTTGAATGTTATTTTCAGAGGTTTGTATTTCTTTCCGAATATCAATTACGCGTGCCAAAGACTCAAAATTTTCAGAGGAAAATAATTGATGGACAGCCATTTTTTCGTCATAAAGTTTATTCCAACTTCTGACAAAATGCATCGCATCGAAGCTATTTTTTCCAAACTGAAAAAAGTTGTCATCAGCTTTAATTTCCTGATTAAAACATTGGTTGAAATGATAAATTAACTTGCTAATAGTTTCGGAATCACTTTTAACCGATGAATTGAAAGAATTCTTTTTAATCGCAATTTTTCTCAATTCACTTGCATCCGTTTTACCGTTCGTATTGAGTGGGAATTTTTCTAGCGAAACAAATAGAGTAGGAAGGAAGTAAGACGGAGATTTTTCGATTAAGCGCGTTTTGATCTGGTTAATTTCTTCAGTATTTAAATTACCCACAAAAAATGCGGCCATTTCAGTTGAAAATTCGTGCTCAAAATCAACAACAAACCACTTTTGTTCAGGAGATAAATTCGCTAAAACGCGCTCGATTTCTTCCAATTCGATACGTTGACCACGAATTTTAACTTGTCTATCGGATCTTCCTTTGAAATGGAAATTACCCCATTCATCGCAAACGCCACGATCCTTGGATTGCCAAATTGCTTTTTGAGCGTTTGTCCAAATTCCATCAATAAAGTAACCTAAACCAACTGCTGGACCTGAGATTGCAACGAATCCTTCTATTCCATCTGATAGTTGCTGTCCGTTTGGATCCAAAATTTCAAGCTGACAATGGTTCATTGACTTTCCGATAGGAACAATCATGTC
>JBEIKF010000054.1:0-8051 GCA_040379905.1 Crocinitomicaceae bacterium | reverse complement strand
GGCGACATCCACGAATTTTCATATTTCAATGATTCGAGGAAATGATGCGTTTACCAATGAACTAATACGTGAAAGCCGAAACCTTTCTTTTCGATCCATGGTGCTTGAATTAAGTCAACGTATCGAATGCATCGTTTTTGCAAATGAAAAATATGGCCAACGCTACAGTTTACCTGGTCATAAAGGATTCAAGAATCACAACGAACAAATCTATTTGTTTGCCGGAGTAGGTATAAACTATTTTAATCCCAAAGCGCAATATCAAGGTTCTTGGGTGGCGCTAGATCCATTGAATACGGAAGGTCAAGGTTTGCCTGGTGGTGCTAAAGAAGCGTTACCAATTTCTGCTACAATTCCAATGGGTATTGGATTCCGCTTTGGTGTTGGACGCATGTGGCGTTTTGGTTTGGAAGCAACCTATGTAAAAACGTTTACCGATTACATGGATGATGTTTCTACCAATTATTACGATCCTTCATTGCTTGGATCCCCAGCTGCTCAGTACCTTTCAAACCCAGCAGTGGATAATACGTCTTGGTTTGCACCCGGACAGCAAAGAGGCCAAGTTCAAAAAGATGCTTATTATTACCTGAATATTGTTGTTCAAAAGAATATAACGTATAAAGATTACATCCAAAAACGCCGTTCGTTCCATTGGAGTAAAAAGCGTTACAAATTCTAATGTTGAAAATATTGTGAATAGTTGAAACGAGGTGGCAGATGTCACCTCGTTTTGCTTATGTACTTTTGATGAAACAACATTCTATGTACAAGGTAATTCGATCTATTTTATTTCTTTTTGATCCCGAGAAAGTACATTACTTTACCGCAGCATCACTTAAATTCGTTTTGAGGATTCCAGGAATGAAGTTGATTTGGAGAAAAAGGTATGTAATTGAGGATAAACGCCTGGAGAGAAATGTCTTTGGATTGACCTTCAAAAATCCAGTGGGTCTCGCTGCCGGGTTCGATAAAAATGCTACCATGTACAATGATTTGGCTGAATGTGGTTTTGGCTTCATTGAAATTGGTACAGTGACACCTGTGGCTCAACCTGGAAATGATAAACCCCGTCTTTTTCGCTTAAAAAAGGATTCCGCCATTATTAACCGAATGGGATTCAATAATAATGGGGTTGACGCTGCTGTATCTAAACTGAAGAAAAGAAAGACAAACCTGATCATTGGAGGGAATATTGGAAAGAACAAGGTGACAGACAATGAAATGGCCAACGAGGACTATGTGAAAGCGTTTGAAGGTTTGCACGAGTATGTTGATTACTTTGTAGTGAATGTTTCATCACCCAACACACCGAATCTTCGCGCATTGCAGGAAAAGGAACCTTTAATGGCCTTGCTTTCCGAACTAAAATCACGAAACAATATAAAGACTATTCAACGACCAATATTATTGAAGATTGCACCTGATCTCACCAATGAACAATTGGATGATATTGTAGAAATAGTTTTGGAAACGGGCATTGATGGAGTCATTGCAACCAATACGACAATCAACCGTCAAGGACTTCAAACAGATGAGAAAACCTTAGCATCAATTGGGGCTGGAGGACTTTCCGGCAAGCCATTGACT
Source organism: Crocinitomicaceae bacterium (assembly GCA_040379905.1). Lineage (GTDB taxonomy): Bacteria > Bacteroidota > Bacteroidia > Flavobacteriales_D > Crocinitomicaceae > UBA952. The sequence continues at coordinate 6,461 of JBEIKF010000054.1, read as the reverse complement.
AAACAGTCAACCGAGGTAATACGCTACATCCATAGAAAATCCGAAGGTAAATTCCCAATCGTTGGAGTGGGTGGGATTCACTCGCCAGAAGATGCTATTGAAAAATTAAATGCAGGGGCATCTTTGATTCAATTATACACTGGATTCATCTATGAAGGTCCTGGATTGGCAAAACGAATTAACAAGTCATTAATTGAACAATCGAAAAACGACTATGAGTGAGGTCAAAATCATTGAATGCCCAAGAGATGCAATGCAGGGAATTCATGACTTCATCCCAACGGATGTAAAGGCAGGATATATTAACCGCATATTAAAGTGTGGATTCGACACGGTAGATTTCGGAAGTTTTGTTTCACCAAAAGCCATCCCCCAAATGCGAGACACTGCGGAAGTTCTTTCGAAATTGGAGTTGAATGACACTTCAAAATTATTGGCAATCATCGCAAACGAAAGAGGGGCAGAGGATGCGTGTACGTTCGACGAAATTAGCGTCCTAGGTTTTCCATTTTCTATCTCTGAAACCTTCCAGCAAAGGAATACGAATTCATCACGCCAAGAGTCATTGGAACGTATTGCTAATATCAGTGAACTTTGTGCTAGAAAAAACAAAGAGCTTGTCGTTTATCTTTCAATGGGTTTTGGAAATCCCTATGGCGATGACTGGACTCCAGATACCATTGCAGAATGGGGGAGTATTCTATACAACCGTTATGATATCCGAATTTTGGCACTATCAGACACGATTGGCGCAGCGACGCCAGAATTAGTGAAAGAAGTCTTTGAGAATATCCGTATGAAACTTCCAAACGTTGAGTTTGGCGCACATCTGCATACATTGCCAGCGAACGCGAAAGAATTAACACAAGCCGCATATAGCGCTGGATGTCGGCGATTTGATGGTGCAATAAAAGGATTTGGAGGGTGTCCAATGGCAAAGGACGATTTAACAGGCAATATGCCCACAGAACTCATGTTGGAATGGTTTGATCAACAAGAAATCCCAACAGGAATTAACTCGGCCTATTTTAATGCAGCAATGTATTACGCAGGGAATGTTTTTCCTGTGTAACAATGAATAAACAAAGAATTATAAACGCACTATGAAAAGATTTTTAATATACACTTTAACCGCTTTCGTTTTGTTTTCATGCGAGAATTCAACCGATGATGATGAAAGTAAAAAGGATGAACCAAAAGAAATCGTTGGAGTTCAAACGCTTTTTCAGGAAGACAATTTTACAGACAAGCGCCACCTTGCTTTACTGAAAGAATTAAAAATCTGTAGTGAGTTCCAGAAAGATACAAGCAATTATCTAGAGCCTGCTTGCTCTCCTCGTTTTTTTAGAGTTCTTTCCATTTCAGATGTGGTTCCTGTTGAAAATGCTTTTGTCGTGCAAATTAAAGCCATGGTAGGTGGGATTAAATTACGTAGATCCGTCGTATTTATTCGGGAAAGAGGTGAATTAGTCAAAGCAAATACATTCGTAGCCAATCTGATTGGATTCCAAAAAAACAAGAGCGGATATAACGACCTCATTCTTCGATTCAATGACAATATAGAAGGCGAAATCATTTACTATAATTGCCTATTTCAATGGAGTCAAGGCCGCTATAATTTCAAAACATGCGAATTGATTGAAGGTGCAACTTGGAGGCAACGAATTAAACCAGAATTCAAAGACTCCGTGTCGAATGATATTCGTAACACATTGGTTAAAAATCAAATGATACTTTAATGCGCAATCGTGCTTGTATATTTTCTTTAATCATGTTACTCTGTGCCTGCGGCACTGGCGTTGAACTGGAGGAAATTCCATTTGACCCAGTCTTCCATGACAATAGTAGTAAAGTATGGTTGATTGATCAAGTGATTACAAACGGTAAAAATTATGCCCCCATAGAAAATGAAAACAAGGATATCATAGTATTTTATGAATCAGGGAATTGCATGTTTCAACCACTTAAGTCCTTGGGAGATATTCAAGGCAAAAAAGGGAGGTTTTCTACTTTTACCAGCGATAGTACAATGGGCATTTTCTTTAAAAATGAACGCTGGGATTTTAAGGTTAAAACCCTTAAACAAAATTATATCGAACTAACGCCTCTGAAAGGATCGGATTTCCAATATTCCCTAGTGTTAATCTCCTTTCCTGAAATTTAGAATTTAATCAACCGCTGGGTCGTTGCACTTTTGGCAGTAATCACACGGAGAGTATAAACTCCTGCGGGAAGCATCTGAACATCCACTAAATTCGTTGTTGCCACCATCTCGAGCGTACCTTTCATCGAGTAAATTTCAACCAATTCTAATGGTTGGCTTGACGAAATATTGATTTGTTCGGAGGCTGGATTTGGGAAAAATTGCAAATTAACTTCATCGTTTTCAACCACCGAAACAGGATCTTCTTTCCACGCATGAATATCATCAATGAATAATTTGAATCCATTTTCAGTGATGTTGACGAAGGCTACATATACCGTTTGATTGGCATATCCTTGCGTACTAAGATTCACGAATCGATCTGTCCAGCCCGAGTATTCCTCTGAAATTGAGCCTAATGTATCAGTAAAGCTTAGAATATCATTATCTGTTGTTGAAAGCATGACACGATATGAATCAGGAAATGACGCGTCTTGAGAACGTGCTGACCAAGCAATGTAATTTCCGTATGCTCCGAGGTTCAATGCAGGAGTGATTAACCATCGATCAGCTGTTCCTGTAGGCTCAAAAAACGACGTTGAAGCCGCTACAGAATCTAATGGATTATTTGGATCTGAAACAGTAATCCAAGCGTCTGTATATTCGGCCACTTGCGCAGCAGGCGTCAATTGGTCATTGTCAACAATTGAGTAAGCGGCAGGAATGCCCGACTGAAAATCAGTAAAGAACAAATCCGTCTGTCCTTTAACGAACGAAGATGAAATAATGAGTGCTCCAAATAAAAGTTGCTTCATAGCTATTGTGTAAAGTGGTACAAAAATAAACCTATTCACTGAGTGTAATCAGGATTTCTTTGAATTCCTGGTAGAATTCGTCGAATTCGATTAACCGATCTATGAAAAATAAGTAGATCTCCGGCCAATCCTTGTCTTTATAAAAACTCTTACCTTCTAATTCCCATGAAATTCTACCATAAATAAATCCTTCTGGCGATGTTTTTTCCGAATCCCAATTCGTCTGCCATTTCATCGAATCTTCAAGGACTTTCTTGAGTTCCGTCATTTGCTCCCACATAATCGCACGCACACCCTCGTCTTTTTGCTGAAAGTCCATGCATACACGTGCACCGTTTGAATCACATTGCAATCGAATGTAAATATCCTTCACATCAGACGGATAATTTAACCAATTCATTCGACGCCCATTGGAGGAGGGGAATTTTTTGATGGAATTTCTAAATCCTTCCCAAAATTGAGTGTTGCGTATTTTATGTTCTTCTCGGCTTAACATCAGGTAAAATTAAATAACTCTATGTTGCTTATTGAAATTCGATTTTGAAATTATAAATTAAAAATGTGGACAACGTATTCGGCTATTTCTATTTAACATAACTTAACACGTTAGGATTTGGGAGAGAAATTCGGATAAGTCAATACAGTGTTCAAGAGACAATGGACAAGAGACAAGAGACAAAGGAAAATGGATAAAGGACATGGGACATGGGACAGATCAATTCTTATGTTGGCAATCTTTTGTCCATTAGTCTTTTATCTATTTAATCCTGTAGCCAAGTAAGAACAAGTCCATTGTTCTTTGTCCATTAGTCTTTTGTCTATTTTATCCTGTAGCTAGATAAGAACAAGTCCATTGTCTTTTGTCATTTGTCCATTAGTCTTTTTTATCTATTTCATCTAGTAGCCAAGTGTGAACAAGTCCATTGTCTTTTGTCATTTGTCCATTAGTCTTTTTATCTATTTCATCTTGTAGCCAAGAGAGAACAAGTCATTTGTCATTTGTCTAACAGTCTTTTATCCTATTTAACATAATGTTAATTATAAGACAAATTAGCTAGATGGCCAGAATTGCTTTCTGAAACATACAACAAACTTTATTGATTCTGGTAATTCTCTTCCCAGTGGTCGTTCAACAACGCAACGAATCGTCGTGCCATATTGTTAAAATAACGCTTAGTGCGATAACCACTCACCCAATTGATTCCTCGAATCGCATTGGTCAGAAAGATTTCATCGGCAGCCAACAAATTTTGAGGCAAAATATTGCACTCATATACTTTGATCCCGTTGGTTATTGCCAAATTTATAATTTGCATGCGCATGGTTCCAGCCAAACAACCTTCTTCCAATCCTGGGGTGTACAATACGCCATTGCTCACAACAAATAAATTGCAACTTGAACTTTCTAGAATTCCACCACGATCATTTCCAATCAATACATCGTCTAACTTTCGGTCTGTCGCATTGATGGCAGCCATGACGTATATAAGTCCGCTTTTGGTTTTGAAATTAGACAAGAAATTCTTCTGCTTTTTAATATCTGTATACAAATCAATTTCTAGTCCCTTGGCATTCAGCTCGAAATTGTTCGATTCATAAGGATATACTTCAATGAAAAACGTACACTCATTAGAGTCTGGTTTCCAAGCTCCTCCAGTAACACGGTCTAATGAAATGCGGCAACGACCTCCTTCCATTATCTCGGATTTCTGACACAACTCAACAATTTTCTCACGAAAAAAATCCACGCTTAAATAGCCGGAAGGCCGCATCCGAATAGCCTTTGCACCCTCCATCAATCGCTGGATGTGATTGGATAAATTTAAGGGAGTTCCATTCATGATTCGAATACTCTCAAATACTCCATCACCATATACATGACCTCGGTTGCCCGCGTGAATCGTTGGTGCGTCATTCGTCAATAAAGTCCCGTTGTTATTGATGTAAAGCATATTTTATCCAAATAAAGCGCTTAGAAACTCCTTTCCTTTGTCAATATTAATAATTATTACGTAAAGTACGCCAAAAATTGCCCCACCAATGTGTGCGTCATGAGCAATTCCTGTACCTCCACGACGGTCGGCCCAGTATTCAAATGCAATGTAAAGTGGTCCAAAAATGTAGGCTGGAATGGGAATGGGCAAAAACATGATCATCAGTTCCATTCTTGGGTTCCAAAGTATGGCAGCAAAAATTACAGCTGACACTGCGCCAGAGGCACCTAGTGAACGATACGATGGATTGTCTTGGTGACGTATGTATGGTATAAGTGTCGCAAACAAACCGCCAAAAATATAAATGACCAAAAAGTGAATTTCTCCTTTTGCAGTGCCATAGGTAAAGGTTAATTCATCTTCAAGAAAGGAACCCAAGAAAAATAGCGACATCATGTTGAACGCTAAATGCATGACGTCCGAATGAATAAACATATGTCCAAACATCCTAAAATAGTCACCTTCATGCTTACACGCATAGGGGGAATACAAAAGTCGGTCTGTCAATTGGTCATTCTTGAAGGCGCTGAGCGAAACAACTACCGTGATCCCAATTAAAATGAGCAGAATAGATATAGACATGTTGTATTTTTTAATTTACTTTTCAGCAGCTTTTTTAGCCTTGTTCATTATCAAAGCGAAATTAGTCATCATAAATACACAAAAATGAAAACCATTTTATCAAATAAACAAATTAAACTCAGCACCTTTATTTTGATTTTTTAACTTTACTATTCATGCATTCAAAACTACTCAATTCTGTGATTCGTTTCTCCCATTTTTTTATACTTAGCATACTAATTATTCTTATTCATGCATGCTCTGGAACGATGGAAGAAAAGTCTGACTCTTCATCCTATTTTTTGTCCGATAAATATTCCATTCAAGACAAAATAAAAACCATGTTACTGGATGAAAATCTCAATGCTTTCGGTTATAGTGAAGATGAAAAACAATGGTTAAGAGAATTTTATTTGAAACGAAACTATTCACCGCTTTGGGTAAATGACTCCACTCTCACCCAGCGAGGTCTAGAGATGCAGGAGACAATCAAACATTCACTTTGGTTTGGAATTCCAGATAATCGATTAAAAAAGCCTGAATTTAAGGACGATATTTTTGTGCGGGATGAAATACTACTGACTGCTTCAACCGCACAAATGGTAAGGGATTTAGATAGTGGATTCATGGACCTAGAAGAAAAAAAGTACGAAACACGCTGCTTTGCATCACACGATAAAATCAACCAGCTTCTTAAAACGAAACTTCCGTTCGATAGCATTTTCCTTCAATGCGGACCTTTGGATTCCAACTATCGTTTTTTCGCAAATCACCTTTACAATTATTGCAATTCAACTCCCATAGACAAGACAACGTTTAAAATCAAACCCCTGAAAGAAGATTCGATACATAGTTTTTCAAACACCAGACAGGCCCTAATATCGAAAGGTTATTTATCTAAGAATGAAAATGATAGTTTAAAAATTGTAGAGGCCTTAAAATATTTCC